>JADLEX010000123.1 GCA_020845895.1 Deltaproteobacteria bacterium
CCCCAACGAACGCGCCAAGACCGCGTTCGGTTTCGGCGAATCGCTCGAGGCCGCGACCGTGCACGCCGGGCAGCTTCTCGCGCGCATGTGCCAGCCGCACGAACTCGAAAACCCGCGTCTGCGCATCGATGTGATCAACACGACCTCCGCCTCCAAGACGGCGCGTTTCGACAAGAACTGGAAGTGGGATTTCGCGCGCGAGGGCCTGATCTTCAACACCGATCCGATGATCCCCGTGCTTCCCGGCGAGCTGCTCGGGTACGAGGCATTCTCCACCGAGGGCAACTACAAGGCCGCGGGAATGAAACGCCTCGTCAAGCAGCGCGTTCTCGGCGACGTGGTGCGCGAAAAGTTTCAGGAGGATCAGGAAGCGACGTTCGTGCAGTTCACGACGCGCAGCATCCTCGACGGCCCGGGCGGCGAGATCGTCCCGCTGCTCGGCGTCAATCGCCACGACATGCCGGTGACGCCCGAAACCGTCCGCGCGGCGATCGACGCCGGCGCGGACTACATCGTGCGCGGCATGGACGCGAAGACGGGGAAATTCGGGTACCGCTACTATCCGCAGCGCGATCTGGAATCGTCGTCGTACAACCCGCTGCGCCACGCGGGCGCGGTGTGGGCGCTGTGGCGCGTCTTCGAACTGACGAAAGCCCCCGCCGTGCAGGGCGCCGCCGACGCGGGCTTGCGCTGGATGCTCGATCAGATGGACGGCCCCACCGAAACCGACCGCGCGGCGGGCGCGGACTTCGTGGCGCTCGTCGATCGCGAGGACGGCGAGGCGAAGACCGGAGCGGCCGGCATCGCGCTGCTTGCCCTCACCACGCACGCCCGCGTGACCGGCGACCGAACGCACCTCGACGTGATGCGCGGTCTGGCGCGGTTCATCCGGTTCAGTGTCGGTCCCGACGGCAAGCTCACGGAGAAGTACTTCTACAAGCCGAAGAAGTCGAAGGATTTCGACTATCCCTACTATCCATCCGAATGCGCCGCGGGATTGCTCGCGCTGAACGCGCTCGATCCCGATCCCGCGATCGTGGACGTCGCGAAAAAACTGCTCGAATACCAGCGCACGGTGCGCGACGCGGGCAAGATGGCCCCCGACATCCAGCAGGACCAGTGGTATATCCTCGCGATCGAGAACCTGCCCGACGCGAAGATCGACGACCCGCTCGTCGCCCACGCGTTTTTCATCGGCGACAGCATGGTCTCGAAGCAGAACACGACCGGCGCGACGATCGACGTCATCGGCGGCCACGCGAAGAATCCGTCGGCCTCGGCCACCGCGTCGCGCTCCGAGGGAACGAGCGCGCTGGCGCGGATCGCGTTGCGCCTGGGCGACGCCGCGCTCGCCGAAAAGTACCGCAAGGCGTCGATTCTGGCGGCGGGGCTGCAACTTCGTTCGCAGTACACGAACGACAACGTGATGTTTTTTCCGACGCCGAAAAAGGCGCTCGGCGGGTTCATGGAGTCGTTCACGAATCCGACGATCCAGATCGACTACGTGCAGCACAACCTGTGCGCCCTCGTCGACACGCTGGGCCTCATGTCCGGCAGCGCGCCGAACTGATCGGCGCGCGCGCTCATCTCGTGTAAGATGCGTCCGCCCGGTCATCGGGCGGCACGGCGAAAGCATGAGCGACGTACCCATCGACGCTACCGGCGAGAACGACGCGCGACCCGACCGCACGTCGACGTTCAAGCATTTCGTCGACCGCGTGCTCGACTGGACGCGCACCGACCTCACGCGCGCCGAATATCTGGACAACGTATGCCGACTGCTCGCGCGGATGCTGCGCTGCGACGTTGTCGAATTGCGCGTGCTCGACCACGGCCAGATCATCCGGGCGCGGCGGTCGGAGTCGCATGCGCGGGCGACGATCGATCTATTCCGCAGCGCGAGGGACGAGCGGGGAAAGAGCCTGGCGGTCATCGACGGCGATATTGAGTTGTTCGCCGATCTCGCGGGCGGTCGCTTCGATCCATCATCGCCGATCTTTACATCGACAGGCGCGCTGCGTCTCGATGCCCGCGCGCACGACGACGCCTGGCTGCCCGATGCCGATCGCGAGCGCCTGCCCACCGGGCCGGACGGCCCGTTTGCCGCCGTGGCCTGGATCCCCATGTCGCTCGACGGCAAACATCTCGGCTTTCTGCACGCCGCGTGGCGCGACGCGCCGGATTCGTTCGCCGCCGCCGTGGAATTCGCCGGCGAGCTCGCGTCCACGTTTGCGCGCTGCCTCGGCCAGCGTCGCGGCGTGGTCGCCCTGCGCGAACGCGTGAAGGAACTCGAGTGTCTCTACGCGATCTCGCGGTTGATCGAGCAGCGCGAGACGACGGCCGACGACATCCTGCGGCAGGTGGCCGATATCCTGCCGCCCGCGTGGCAATATCCCGAGATCGCGACCGCGCGGATCGCGCTCGACGACGCCGTGTTCACGTCGGCCCCATTTGCCGAGGGACCGGGCACACTGCGTTCGGACATCTGGGTCGCGGGGCGAAAGCGCGGCTTCGTCGAAGTCATTTATACGAACGAGCGTCCCGCGCTGGACGAAGGGCCGTTTCTGCGCGAGGAACGGCACCTGCTCGACGTCGTCGCACGCCAGATCGCCCTGGTGGTCGAGGAGCGGCAGGCGCGCGCGGAACGCACCTCGCTGCACGACCAGCTCGCGCATTCCGACCGGCTGGCGACGATCGGGCAGATCGCCGCGGGAATGGCGCACGAGCTCAATCAGCCGCTCGGCAACATCCTCGGATTCGCGCAGCTCGCGCGCAAATCAGTGGATCTTCCGGCCGACGCGGTCGCCGACATCGAGCGGATCGTCAAAGCCGCGCTGCACATGCGCGAGGTGGTGCGCAAGCTCCTCATTTTCGCGCGGAAAGCGCCCATTCACCGCGTGCCCGCGAGCCCGAACGCCGCCGTGGAAGAGGCGCTGTTTTTTCTCGAATGGAGTTGCTCGCGCGAAGGCGTGAGCGTCGTGCGCCGTCTCGCGGACGACCTGCCGAACGTGCTGGGCGATCCCGCGCAGCTTCGGCAGATCGTCGTCAACCTCGTCATGAACGCGGTGCAGGCCATGCCCGGCGGCGGCACGGTCTTTGTGGAAACGCGGCGCGACCGCGACGGCGTCATGCTCGCCGTTCAGGACACCGGCCATGGGATGAGCGACGAAGACCTCGCGCGCGTCTTCGAGCCGTTTTTCACGACCAAGGCCGAAAACGAGGGCACGGGCCTCGGCCTCGCCGTCGTGCAGGGCATCGTGCAGTCGCACGACGGGACGATTCGCGTGGAGAGCCGCGAAGGCGCGGGGACGCGGTTCGAGATTCACCTGCCCACCGAGCGGCGATCGAAACGACGAAACGGAACCTGACATGTCCAAGACGGCGAGCGAATCGACGATCCTGGTGGTGGATGACGCGCCCGACACGTTGGAGGTGATCGAGCGCAACCTGCGCGCGAACGGCTACCGCGTCCTGGCCTGCGCGCGCGTCGCCGACGCGCTCGACGTGCTCGACCGCGAACCCGTCGATCTCGTCGTCACCGATTGGAAAATGCCCGGCGCATCGGGACTCGATCTCGTCCGTCACATCCGCGAGAACCGCGAAGACACCGAGGTCATGATGATCACGGGCTACGCGTCGATCGAGGGCGCGGTGAAAGCGGTCAAACTCGGCGCGGGGGAGTATCTCGCCAAGCCCTTCACCGACGACGAGCTGCTGGGCGCGGTGGCACGGCTCCTCGACAAGCTGAGCTTGCGCCGAGCGGGCCGCGTCGAGGCCGCGACGCTCAAACACCTGCGTCATGGGCTGCTCGGCGATTCCGCCGCGATCCGGCGGGTGCTGGCCGATGTCGCGAAGTCGGCGACTTCGAACGCCACGGCGCTGATTGCCGGCGAGAGCGGAACGGGCAAGGAGCTCGTCGCCCGCGCGATCCACTACAACAGCGCGCGCTCGTCCGGGCCCTTCGCGCCGGTCAACTGCGCGAGCATCCCCGAAGGGCTGCTCGAAAGCGAGCTGTTCGGCCACGTCAAGGGCGCGTTCACCGGCGCCATCGAGTCGCGCGCGGGCTTCTTCCAGACCGCGGACGGCGGAACGATCTTCCTCGACGAAATCAGCGAGATCTCCGTCGCCATGCAGGTGAAACTCCTGCGCGTCCTTCAGGAGAAAGAGGTCTGCATGGTCGGCTCGACGCGCCCCCGGCGCATCGACGCACGTATCCTGGCCTCGACCAACAAGGATCTCTCGGCCCTCGTGAAGCAGGGTGCGTTTCGCGAAGACCTGTACTTTCGCGTCAACGTCCTCACGATCGTGGTGCCGCCGCTGCGTGAACGCGGGGACGACATTCTGATCCTCGCCCGGCATTTCGTGGAAAAATTCGCTCGCGAACTGGGGCGAAACACCCCGGATTTTGAAGATACAGCGCTGGAAGCCCTGAAAGCCTACGACTGGCCGGGCAACGTGCGCGAACTCGAGAACATCGTTCAGCGCGTCGTGGTCATGTCCGACCACGAACGCATCGGCGCGGCGGACCTGCCCGAGATGATGCGCTTTTCCGTCGAACGCCCCCCGGGACCGCTGATGACGCTGGCCGAAAACGAGGAACGGCACATCCGCTCCGTGCTGACCGCGGTCGGCGGCAACAAGACGCGCGCCGCGCAAATCCTGGGAATCGACCGCAAGACGCTTCGAGAAAAAACCAAGCGATTTGGTCTTTCGGAAGCGCCGGAATGATGGGGTAAAACGCCCCTATGGGGCGAAATGCCCCGCCTTTTTGACTTAGGCGTGGCGGGTTGGCGAGCATCCGGCCGTCCCGTCACGCCGCATAACTATTTGAATTTACAGTATTAATTTCATGTGACGGCCCGGGCGATGCGATTCGCCCCACGTTGGCACCGCGATTGCGTATACGTTGGACCGGAATGAACCTCGGAATTACCCGAGTCCAACGGAGTCGATCATGGTGACCAGCCCAAAAGCGTTTGACCCCGCGTTGTCGATGGAGAACGCGTTCACCCCGGAACCGGTCGCGAGCGCGAACCTCGGCCTTTGCGCCAACTGCCGGCATCAGGCGACCTGCATGAACCGGGGTCGCGCGAACGGCCCCGTGCTGTTTTGCGAGGATCACGAGACCGACTTCGTGCTGCGCGCGATCTCGGACACGCCCATCTTCACGCACGTCGAACTCAAGCCGACCGCCCGAACCGGGCTGTGCGTCAATTGCGATTTTCGCGACACCTGCACCCATCCGGTCGCCGAAGGCGGCGTGTGGCGATGCGAGGACTACCGGTAGGCGACGCCTTTCGCGCGAAATCGCCAGGAGACCATCATGGTTCACAATGCCATCCCGACATCGACGCCGGTCGCACGGCTGCGCACCGCGCCCGCCGCCCAGAAACACCTCGGCGACGCGCCCCGGCTCTTCGACAACGTCATTCACCAGTTCAACAAGGCTGCGGACGTCATGGGGCTCGACCCCAACATCCGCAAGATCCTGGAAACGACGACCAACGAAATCGTGTTCCACTTCCCCGTGAAGATGGACGACGGCAAGGTCGAGGTCTTCACCGGCTACCGCGTGCAGCACAACAACGCGCTCGGGCCGTACAAGGGCGGGCTGCGTTTCCATCCTTCGGTGAGCCTCGACGAGGTGCGCGCGCTGGCCGCGTGGATGACTTGGAAGTGCGCGATCGCACGCATCCCCTTCGGCGGCGCGAAGGGCGGCATCCAGATCGAGCCCGAACGCTACAGCCGCTCGGAGCTGGAGCGCATCACGCGGCGCTTCACGTACGCGCTCGGCAGTTCCATCGGCCCCGAGTACGACATCCCCGCGCCCGACGTGAACACCAACGCGCAGATCATGGCGTGGATTCTCGACACCTACGAAACGACGATCCCGCCGCAGGAACGCGCCCGCAGCTCGCACGTGGTGACGGGCAAGCCGGTCGAGTCCGGCGGGAGCCTCGGCCGCGAGAAGGCCACGGCGCAGGGGCTCGTGTTCCTCGTGGAGCAATGGGCGAAGGACAAAGGCGTCGATCTCGCCCGCACCACGCACTTCATCCAGGGATTCGGCAACGTCGGCTCGTGGTCGGCGCGGCTGATGAAGCCGCTGGGCTCGCGGCTCGTGGCGGCCGAGGACGCGACGGGCGCGATCGCGAATCCGCTCGGGATCGACGTGGACGCGCTGCTCGCGCATGCCCGCGAACACGGCGGCGTGGCGGGTTTCGCCGGCGCGCAGGCGGTGGACCATCGCACCTTCATGGCGACGCGCGCCGACATCTTCATCCCGGCGGCGCTGGAAAATCAGATCACGGCGCGCACGGCGGACCGGCTGCGCGTGCGTCTCGTGGCCGAGGGCGCGAACGGCCCGACGGACCCGGACGGCGACGAGATTTTGCGCGAGCGCGGCATCGACGTGCTGCCCGACATCCTGTGCAACGCGGGCGGCGTGATCGTCAGCTACTTCGAGTGGCTGCAAAACAAGCGCAGCGAGGCGTGGGAGCTCGACGAGGTGGACGCAAAGCTGCACAAGAAGATCGTCGCGGCGTACGAGCGCGTCCGCGAGACGGCGGCGCGCCACGCCACCGACCCGCGCACGGCGGCGCAGATCGTGGCGCTCGAGCATTTGCAGAACGTCTACCGGGAGCGCGGCATCTTCCCGTGATGGCCGCGGCACGTCGCGCGCCAATGAAAAACGCCGCTCCGGAGGGGAGCGGCGTTCGATTTCGGATCGAAATTCTGTTTAGCGCTTGCTGAACTGGAAGCGCTTGCGGGCGCCCGCCTGTCCGGACTTCTTGCGCTCGACCTCGCGGGCGTCGCGGGTCAGGAAACCGGCCTTCTTGAGAATCGGCCGCAGGTCCTTGTTGAACTCGCACAGCGCGCGCGAAATGGCGTGGCGAATCGCGCCCGCCTGTCCGGTGAGGCCGCCGCCCGCCACGTTGGCGTGCACGTCCACGACCGCTCCCGCGCCGGTGAGTTCGAGCGGCTGACGCAGGACGATCGAGTTGATCTCCCGCGACATGTACTGATCGATGGGCTGCTTGTTGATGAAGATGTCGCCCTTGCCGCGAACGAGATAGACGCGCGCGACCGAGGTCTTGCGTCGTCCGGTGGCCTGGAACTTCTTGCCCTCGGGCGGCGGCAGGAGCTGCACGCGGCCGGGCGCCTCGGGGGCGGCGGGGGGCCTGACTTCGGTGACGGTTTCCGGCGTGTCGTTCATGTCGATCCTCAGAGCGCGCGGGTGACCGGCTGCTGAGCCGAATGCGGATGCTCGGCGCCGGAGTAGATCTTGAGTTTCTTGAGCAGGTTCTTGCCGAGATCGGTCTTGGGCAGCATGCCGCGCACCGCCTGACGCAGGATCTCCTCGGGCTTGCGCGCCAGCAGGTCCTTGGCCGTCTCGCTCTTGAGGTGGCCGAGGTAGCCCGAGTGGCGGTAGTAGGTCTTCTGGTCGAGCTTGTTGCCGGTCAGCTTGACCTTGGCCGCGTTGATCGCGACGACGAACTCGCCGCAGTCCACGTGCGGCGTGAATTCGGGCTTGGTCTTGCCCCGGAGCAGATCGGCGATTGTGGTGGCGGCACGGCCCAGAACCTGACCGTCGAGGTCGATCAGGACCCAATTCCGCTCCACTTCGCCGGGTTTGGCGCTGTACGTCTTCAACATGGTCGTTACCCTTGACGGGAAAAATCACGCGCTGCGGGCAAGTCGGCCCGTAACAGGCCGCTCGATATAGGCAATTTCCCCACCGCTGTCAAGCGCGATTCGGCCCCGCCAACTCCCCGATTCTCCGAATTCGCGCCTGTAGCGCGTGAACCCTCATCACGCGGCGCGGAAGTCCCTGCGGCACGCGCCCGCTAGAATTCAGAACCCGTTCGGCGAGCGGTGTGTTCGCGTCGCGGCGATGGCAGTGTCCGTTGACGGACGGGTGCGCGACCTGTTTCGGACGAAGAAATTCGGTGGGCAAAGAGGGACGCTTGACAAGGGGCGACGGCAAACGCATAATCTAGCAAGTACTTGCTAGGAGATCTGATGACCAGTCGAAGGCCCGCGGCGGTAAGACGAAGGGAGATCGCGGATGCGGCCATCAAGCTCATCGGCGAGCGGGGTTTGCGCGAATTCACGGCGGCCCGATTGGCCAGCGAGGTCGGGATCACGGACGGAACCATCTTTGGTCACTTCAAGGACATGAGTGAAGTCGCCGTTGCCGCATTCGAGCGGATTCAGGAGCGGTTGATCGATTCGATGAATCTGGCCGTCGAGAATCCGGTCGAGCGGCTCCGGGAGTTCGTTCTCGGTCGAATCCGGCTGGCCTTGGCGGAACCGGAGACGCTGACGCTCCTGTTTTCCGACCATCTTGCGCTGGCCATGGGAGTGGAAGGGCCATCGCGAATCTCCGCGCTCAGAAACCGGGGACGAGCCTACATCGCGTCGTGTATCCGCGAGGCCGCGCGCCAGGACCTCATTCGCGCGGACGTTGATGTCGAGGCCGCAGTATTGGTCATTACCGGAGTAGCCATCGGATTTTTGTTCGCTGGAAAGGACGGAGCGCTTTCGCCGGATTCGCACGATATCGAGGAGCGCGCATGGCGGTCCGTGCTGCGTTCGCTCGGCGGCAAGGAGGACTTTTCATGATTCCCGCCAGGAGAACGCTATTGGTCGCCGGGGGATTCGCTCTGTTCCTGGGCGCATTCGTCTGGATGATTACGACGCACGGCCCGCTGGCCCCCGTCGGCGTTCAGACCGCGACGGTCGAGATCGCGGACGTGAAGCCCGTGGCCTTCGGCATCGGCACCGTGGAGGCGCGCCTGGATTACACGATCGGACCCGTTTCGCCGGCGAGGGTTCTGCGCGTCCTGGTGGACCAGGGCGACGTGGTCAAATCGGGGCAACTGCTGGCCGAGATGGACCCGATCGACCTGGATCGACGGGTGCAGTCCGCTCGAAGCGCGAGGGCGGGAGCCCGTCAGGCGGTTGCGGCGGCGGATGCCCAGGTTGCCGACGTCGAAAGCCGCGCGAAGCTGGCCCGAACGAATCAGGCGAGAAATCAGGCGCTGTACCAACAGCAGGTCATTCCACTCAGTGAACTCGACACGAGCAACAGCGAACTCGAAAGCGCGGAAGCCGCGTTGGCGGCGGCGCGGGCGAAAGCCGCCGTCGCGAAGCAGGACATCGAACGGATCGACGCGGACATGCATGCCGTCTCGAATCAGCGCGACAGTCTCAGGCTCGTGAGCCCCGCGGACGGCGTGATCGTGTCGCGGGACGCGGAACCGGGCACGACGGTCGTCGCCGGACAGTCCGTCCTGCGTCTCGTCGTGCCGGAAAGCCTGTGGGTTCGGGTGCGCATCGACCAGTCGAGCGCCCGCGACGTCCAGGTCGGCCAGCCCGCCCGCATTACGTTGCGTTCTTCGCCCGACGAGTCGATGGCGGGCCGCGTAGCCCGTATCGAAATGCGGAGCGATCCGGTCACCGAGGAACGCCTGGTGGACGTGACATTCGACACGCCGCCCGATCGTCTCTACATCGGCGAGCTGGCGGAAGTCTCGATCCAATTGCCCGCCGAAATCGGCGTGCCGGCGGTGCCCGGTGCGTCCATTGTCCGAAACGCCGGTCGAAGCGGAGTCTGGCGGGCGATCGGGGGCCGCGCGCAATTCCATCCGGTAGAATTCGGAATCCGCGGGGAAGACGGTTTGGCGCGCGTTCGGTCGGGACTGAACGCGGGAGATCCGGTCGTGGTCTACAGCTCGGCGCAGCTGCACGAGGGTGTCCGCGTGCGTGAGCGGAAGGCCGGGCGGCCATGATCAACCTGGCGCGCCGCGACATCGCCAATCACCTGGGACGCTACATCTTCACCGGGATGGGCCTCGGTCTGCTCATCGGCGTGACTCTGACGATGGCGGGGGTCTACCGGGGAATGGTCGATGACGCGCAGGTGCTGCTGCGCGCGGTCGGGACGGATATCTGGGTCGTGCAAAAAGACACGCTCGGACCTTTCGCGGAGCCGTCCAGCATCCCGGACGACGCCTACCGCGGCATCGAGGGGCTTCCGGGTGTCGCGCAGACCGGCAGCGTCGCCTTTCTCACGATGCAGGTCGGCCATGCGAACGGAGGCATTCGGGTCATGGTCGCGGGATATGCTCCGGGACAGATGGGGGGGCCCGCGTTTCTCGTTGCCGGGCGTCCCATCGGCCGGTCGCACTACGAAGCGGTCGCCGACGTGAAGACGCGATTCGAGGTGGGGGACCGCATCAAAATCCGGCGCAACGAGTACGAGGTCGTCGGACTGACGCGCCGGATGGTGTCGTCCAACGGCGATCCGATGGTCTTCATCCCTCTCAAGGATGCCCAGGAAGCGCAGTTTCTCAAGGACAACGATGCGATCGCCAACGACCGTATGCGGCTCGCGGCCAATCCCGCCGTGAATCGCCCCGGCCAGCCCGGCGTCCTGGGCGCGGTCGATGCGATCCAGACGTCCAGTCGCAGGGTCAACGCCGTGCTGGTGCGTGTCGCGGAAGGCCATGACGGGCGCGAGGTCGCCGAACGGATCAGGCGATGGAAGCATTTGACCGCTTACACGAACGCGCAAATGGAGGAGATCCTGGTGGCGAAACTGATCGCCACCGCCGCCCGGCAGATCGCGCTGTTTCTCGTCATCCTTGCCATCGTGAGCGCGGCGATCGTCGCATTCATCATCTATACGATGACGCTCGGGAAAATGAGGGAGATCGCCGTCCTGAAGCTCATCGGCACCCGGGACCGCACCGTGGCGGCGATGATCCTGCAAGAAGCCCTGGGCCTGGGTACGATCGGCTTTTTCGTCGGCAAATTCGCCGCGACCCTGTGGGCGCCGGTCTTCCCGAAATACGTCCTGCTCGAGACGAACGACGCGCTGCGAGCCCTCGTGCTCACGCTGGCGATCTGCGCGCTGGCGTCGATTCTGGCGATCCGCGCCGCGCTGCGCGTCGATCCGGCGGAAGCGATTGGAGGATGAGCGCATGAATTCGGCGGCCCCCGCGATTCTCATCGAGAATCTCACGAAACGATACGGATCCGGAAACGCGGCGGTCGACGCGCTCAAGGGTGTGGACATGACGATCGACCCCGGCGAGGTCGTGGGTCTGATCGGCCCTTCCGGGTCGGGAAAAACGACCCTGCTGAAGTGCCTGGGCGCCGTCATCGAGCCCACGTCCGGGCGCTTCACCCTCGCCGGCGAGGTGGTGTACGACAACGGGTGGAAGAGGGCGGACCTGCGGGAACTGCGTCGCGATCGGATCGGATTTATCTTTCAGGCGCCGTATCTCATCCCGTTTCTCGATGCGACCGACAACGTGGCCCTGCTGCCGATGCTGGCCGGCGATGCGAACGCAACGGCCCGGG
>JADLEX010000124.1 GCA_020845895.1 Deltaproteobacteria bacterium
CCGGTATGGAATGGTCCCTCCGAGGCGCCAACGCCATCATCGCCCTGCGCTGTAACATGCTCTCCAGCCGTTTCGAGGATTATTGGGAATCCCGATGCGCATAAACCCGGAAATCAGACGCAGGCCCACACGAACAATGGACCGGAGGTGGCGGAGATTCGGACGGCGACATAGGCGATGATCCGCGTCGAAATCAAACGTGAAAAAGGGGCGGCGAACGTCGCACGCCTCTTCGAATGGGAGAGCACGGGGTGCGGAATTAGCGCCGCCCCGCGTGTGTCGGCAGTTCCCCCCGCCCGAGCCGCGGCGGATCAGGATGAGCCCCGCGCCGCCGGGCACCGCGATCGTGCCGTTCATTCGCGTGAGCGAGTCATCGGCGTTCACGCGGCAGTAGTCGGCGTCGAGGGCGAAGTTCACCGTCCCGAGCTTCGTCTTCGTGAACGTCCCGCACCGGCGCGACGCCGTGCGCCGGGGAGATGTTGAAGTCCACGCGAGTCGTCAGCCACCTTCTCGGGCATGGTCGCGGGGGTCGAGTTTCGATTCGATCGCGATATCGGGCGTCAGTTCTCCGCGGTCGTCGTCCAGCCCTTGGTCCAGTCGTCCGCGCCGATGGCGCCGATGAAAGAGACCTCGTCGAAGAAGGGATCGGAGGGCGTATTGCCGCCGGAAAGGGCGGGGCTGCCCTCGGCGGGCGCGAAATCGGGATCGGTCTGATTTCGCGGATCGCCGAGCGCCGGATCGACCTCGGAATTGCCGTCGTTCAGCGCGTTGAAGAAGGCCACTACCGAAAACGGTTCCTCGATCTCGTCTTCCGCGAAGTCGCTGTTGTTGTTCCAGATGATGGAATCGGTGAGTATCATCACGCCCGTCAGCGCTGCCGCATCCTCGTCCCATGCCGCCCTGTAGGTCTCGCGGTGCATGATGGACAACGCGGCCTCGTCCCAACCCCAGACGAGCATGTTGTGCAGGTTTCCACCGGTTCCTTCCCGCAGCAGGATGCCGAAATCCGAAAAATCGTCCCCCTGCCCGACGATGGTGAAGTTCGACAACGTGGGTCGCGAGCGCGGCGTGGCGACGTTGTTCTCGGCGTTGTTGTCGGCCTCGATTCCCTGATCGCCGCCCCCGGCGTACTGCTGGATGACCACGAACTGCGCCTTGCCCGTCCATCCGTCGGTCCAGTCGAAGCCGTCGTCGGCCGCTCCGGTCACCACCACGTGCCCGATGTTCGCGGTTCCGCCGAAAAACTCGATGCCGTCGTCCTTGTTCATGTGCACCTGAATGTATTCGAAGACGCCGCCGCTTCCCACGCCCTGGAAGGCGATGCCGTTGAGCTCGTTTTCGGGGCTGACAAGGCGCCCCGCGAACTCCACGCGCACATAACGCATGATGCCGCTGTCGTCCTCGGGATCCGATCCGCCGAACTCGCCCGTGGCGCCCTCGCCCAGGGATTCGCAGTACTCGATCTCGTCGCCCAGGCAGTTGTTCACGGGCGCCCGGCCGTTGATGATGATGCCGCCCCAGTCTCCCCGCGCCCTTTCGCCTTCGTACTTCGACGAGCTGAACACGATGGGGGCGTCCGCGGTGCCCTCGGCCATGATCTTCGCGCCGCGGGTGATGACCAGCATGCCCTTGGTCGAGGTCTCGCCGAACACCTGCGTTCCCGGTTCGATCGTCAGCACGACGGGATCGACGTCGTTGCCGATGAACACGCCGCCGCGCAGGATCCAGTTTTTGTCCGCGGTCATCGTCAAGTCTTCCAGAATGACGCCGGTGACGAAGCAGTTGTCGTCTTCGCAGTCGACGCCGTCGACGCTCGGGCCCGTGTCGTCGTCGTCGCCGGAATCGCCGGAACCGTCGTCGTCGTCATCGTCGCCGGCGCAGCCCGCGGGAAAGAACCAGATCGCCGCCAGCGCCAGGGTGCCCAGCAGCCAGAAGACCTTCGGATCCGAAATCATGCTCCAACCCCGTTTTGGTGAAACCGGATGAAACGCACCGGCGCGATCGCATCGCGCCCTTACAGGTCCTCGAGCAGCGCCATCGGGTCGAGATTCGTCCACATCGCGATGGATTCGAAATCGACGGCGAGAATCGAAGTCGCGTCGAACGCGTTCAGATCGACCCCGGCGGGAAGATCGACTCCGAGAATGAACATGATGTCGTCCGACGACGGTTCGAACCCGAACAGCGTCGCCGCGTCGAAGGATGCGCGATCGGCGTCGACGATCGCCACGCCCGGCGAGCCGTGATCGGGCAACGCGAGGAGCACATAGGCGTCGGGGTCGGCGCCCGCGTCCTCGACCCAGGAAAGAACGCCGAGATCCGAATATCCCGTCCCGTCCGTAAACGCCGGCGCGAAATCCGTGTCGGCGCTGAGCGTCACCGCGCCGGCCCAGTCGCCGGGCCGATCGGCGTAGCGCATCGTCCAGCGCAGGGAGAGCGGGTCGGTATCCGTCACCTTGACCAGGGCTAGGATGTAGTCCGCATGCCGAACATGGGACACGCCGAACTCGGCCGCTCCGTCTTCCAGCACCTTGATGCCCATCGGCCACACCGCGCGATTCGGCACTTCGCCGAGCAGCAGCGCCACGTACAGATCGCCCGGATCGACGTTCTGAACCTCGACGGTCAGCCGGTCGGGGCTGTCCTCGAGTCGCTGGACCTCGAGATCCGGGGCGCCGGTGCCGTCCCATTCGGGCCGCGCTCCGTGAAACTCGAACGACAGCGCGTCGTTGACGATCGGAACGATCAGCGCCGAGACGATTTCATCGACATCGCCTCCGTCGAGCAGCGCCGCGATCACGTCAAGCAGCGTCGCCGTCGAGAGCGCATTGCCGAGCGTCAGGCCGAACCCGAAGCCCTCGTAGGGGATGTCCGCCTGATCCGGCGTGGCGGCGATGTGGTAGCGGGGATTCTGCCCGTAGAGCGTCAGGGAGAGGAGGTCGCCGATCGCCACCTCCACGTCGATGAGCGGGAGATAGACCGATGTGGGAATCGTCCACTGCGCCGTGTATTCGTCGCCCAGGGAGATGAAGAGATTGTAGTTCGTGTTCGACAGCATCCGCTCCGCGTCGATAGACGTGATGGATGCCCGCGAGATGCCCGGGATGGCGACGCCCAGGTGAATCGGGGCCGCCAGAAAATCCCCCAGGTCGAGCAGGCTCCACTCGCCCTGCGGATTCGCCGGATCGAGTTCCTCGCCGTCCTCGCGGAAATAGCCGTCCGCGGAGTCCTGCATGATGACGCCGTCGAGCGGCGAGGCGAGCCGGAAATACATCACGTTCGCGTCGACTTCGTACGCCCAGGAGGTATGTCCCCCGGCGCGCGCGACCACAAGTTGCGGCCCGTCGGTCAGCACGGCGAGTTCGACACGGCCGTCGGCGTCGGTGGGGGTCCCGTTGACGGTCGCGTCGCCGTTCGCGAGGGGTGCGCACGTGCGGTCGTCGTATACGTACGCCGTGATCGAGTCGACGACGGCGCCTCCCCCCACCGTGTCCTCGCCCGGCAGATCCTCGGGATTGGGCAGCACGCACCGGATCGAATCGAACTCCAGATCGACCGTGTCGTCGTCGGCGTCGTCGTCCGTCGCGTCATCGTCCGCCGTATCGTCGTCGGCGTCGTCGTCGGCCATGTCGTCATCGGCCGCGTCGTCGTCGGCCTGGTCGTCATCGGCGTCATCGTCCGCGTCGTCGTCGCCGCCCGAATCGTCGTCGTCGCCGCCGCCGCAGCCGGAAAGGGCGGCGGCCGATCCCGCGAACAGCACCAAAATGAAAAGCAGCCCCCTGAATCCCGCCACATTCCACCTCGTTCCCGTCGGCATGGGTATGATCTCCTGAAGATTTTCGGCGGCGATCACGACGCGGCGACCCATGCTGGGCCGCGGCGTCGTCTCGCGATGAGCGCTCCCGCGATGGCGCATGCGATGGCGGCGACGACGGCCGCGGCACCCAGGACGATTCCGCGACGACGCGCACGCTTGCGTTCGAGCTTCTTCAAACCGTCATCGGCCGCCTTCGCGGCGAATCCGTCGTCGCGAATGGCGCGCATCCGCCCGTACGTCGCCTCGGCGTTCGAGTAGCGGTCCATCGAAATGTGCGACCAGGCGATCTGCCGCAGGGCGTCCACGGCGACTCTGGTCGGAGGATTCATGGCCAGGATCTTTTCGTATTCGACGATGGCCTCGGGATGCCGGCCCGCCAGCGCGGTTTCCTTGGCCACGACGAACCGGGCCTCCGCCGCGCGGCGAAAATCGGGTCTGCGGGTGAGAAACTCCTCGATCCGCGCGACGGTCGCCCCTCCCGGGGCGCGGTCGTAGTTGGCGATGATTTCCTCGTATTCCAGATCGTCCGCATCGCGGCGGGTTCCGCGCTCGACACGGGCGAGCAACGCGCGGCAGTACCGAACCCGCCGGTGGTTCGGCGTTTTTTCGACCACGATCCGGCACTGCTCCTTCGCCTCGTCGAACTTCAGGAGCTTCTCCTCGTAAACGCGGGCCAGCGCCGATCGGATCTCGGGCTCCAGCTCGGGAGAAGGGCCCGCGGCAAGCAGGTTCTTGAGAGCCGTTTCCGACTCCACGTGGCGGCCCGCGTCCGACAGCGAACGGGCGGCCTCGAACGCCTTCCAGTCCGAGGCGCTCGCGGCGGGGGAGTGGGCGAATAAAAAGATCAGCAGGGCGATCGATAGCCGTATGTTCGTGCGATTCTTCATGAACGCTGTCCGTTGCGGCGCGGCGACCGTGGCGGAACGTGAATAACGGCGCGATTGTGGGATCAAATTTCTTTGAGTCAAGCGATAATGTTACCCGCAAAGCAGTTTCACGCGCTCGCGCCGAAAATGTTGCCGGATCGTAACACGAAGCACCCACCGCTTCATGAAATTGCCACTATCAGGCTTTATGGTCCGACAATCCCGTCATCGGGGGGAGGAACGAATATGCCCCGGCTTTTCGCGACGACGTCGATCATCATGCGAAAAGCGATTCTAATATCGCTTGCGGCGTTGGTTATGTGTTTCACATATGGATGCGTGGGGGACGACGAACCCTCGACCGGACAGGATTCCGACGGCACGCCGGACGACGACGCGGGCGACGACGACGACTCCGCGAACGACGACTCGGACGACGACGCGGGCGACGACGACACGTGGCCGCCCTTGCCCGACGACGACGCGGCGACCGACGACGACGAACCGCCGTACTGGCCGGCATGCGACGAAACCGCCGCAACGCAGACGTTGACCTTCGTCCACATCAACGACATCCACGCCAACTACACTCCGGCTCCGCCGCTGGACGAATACCTCAAGACCGATCCGTCGCGGGATTACGTGAGCCCCGTCAGTCGGTTGATCGGATACTACAAGCAGGTCAAAGCCGAAAACCCGTACACGGTTCTGACGAACGGCGGCGACGACTTCGAAAAGGGCAGCGTCGCCGAGCTGATTTCGAACGGGCGCTCCACCACCGAGGTGACGTTCGCGCTCGGCTTCGATGTGCGTGTGATCGGAAATCACGACTTCTGCTGGGGCGAGGAGGAAACGCTCGACTATTCCAACGATCCCAAGTCCATCGTCATCGCGTCGAACACCACATACACGGGCGACTCCGCGAAAGGCTTCGGAGCGGTTCCCTACGCCGAGATCGAGGTCGGGTGCGTCACCGTCGGATTCTTCGGCATGCAGCCCAGGCCGTTCGACGAGACGGATACGCAGTACACCGGAAACTACCTTCCGAACTTCGAGACGCGCTACGACTACGCGAACGTCGCGGCGGAGATCGTCGCCGAGCATCGGGACGACGTGGACCTGCTTGTGATGATCAGCCACCTCGGCGTGGGCGACGACATCGCCGTGGCCGAGCAGGTGAACGGCATCGACCTCGTTCTGGGCGGCCATTCGCACACCGTGATCTACCCCGAGATCGTGACGAACGACACGATCATCGTTCAGGCCGGTTCCAGCGCGGATTATGCCGCGCGGCTCGATCTGGATATCGATCTGACGACGCGCCAGATTGTCGATCGCGCGTACCACATGCAGATCAACATTCCGTTCGTGCTGCCGGTGGACGAGGAAACGGAGGACGCCATCGAGGGCATCATGGCGACCTGGGCGCCGGAAGCGATGCGCCACATCGCCTACGTTCGGGATCCGCGCTGGCAGGACGGCGTGGCGGGGATCGCGGCCCGGGCGGCGATCGACGTGCTCGACGTCGACGCGGCGCTCATCGAGCACGACAACATGTGGTCGGTCGATCCGTATCCGACCTGGATGCGGGGCGGTCTGACGCCCCAGGCGATCTACAACGTCTTCAAGGTTCAGCGGGAACCGGCCGGCACTCCGGGATTCACCGCGTTCTACACGGTCGAGGTCAGCGGTTCGGAACTCGAGTCGATTCGCGACGGGATGGGCGAGGGATGGACGTTCCTGGGCCCCGATCCGATCGTTCCGGCGAACACCTACACGCTGGCCCTGAACAAGCGCAGCGCCCTGCATCCGGACTCCCATCTGCCCCCCGGAGTGACGGTGGCCAACGCGGCGTTCGCGTCCGAGATCTGGGCGGCCGTGGACGAGTACGCGCGGCAGCGAACCGGGGAGTGCAAATACGTGGATTCCGACGGCGCGCTGCCGGATTGTCCATAGAGACAATGGGGAAACGATTTCGCGACATCCGCCGCCGAGCGGTCGGAATGTCATGAACAACCCGGATTCTTCTCCGGGTTCCCGTGTATCGGGGCCGCAACCGCGCGATCGAACGGCGATGCGCGATCGAGGAACGAAATGCGCCGGTTGTTCCGTGACGGGATGCCGGGGAATTCACGATTCAGGAGGAGGCTCGACATGAACGGAAATCGGATCTGGCCCGCGGTCGTCCTGGCGCTGATCCTTGCGGGCGGCGCGCACGCCGACTTCAAGAAGCACCCTTACGTGCAGCATCCCACCACGGAAGAAGTCACCGTGATGTGGGAAACGACGACCGAGACCGTCGATACGCTCGAATGGGGAACCACGACCAGTCTCGGCAACTCGCTCACCGACGCCGCGGCGACCAAATTTCACGAGATCACGATCACGGGACTGACGCCGGACACGCTGTACTACTACAGCGTCACGCACGGATCGGAGACCACCGACGTGAAGACGGTTTCTTCCGCGGCGGACACCTGCACACCGTTCCGCTTTGTCATGACCGGCGACACGCGCACGGGTGACACGGCCCACGAGGCGGTCGTCGTGCGCATGCTGGAGGCCGACGCCGATTTCGTGGTCAACAGCGGCGACATCATCGACGCCGAAGACTCCGACGCCATGAACGAACACTGGTGGCAGAACCACTTCGACATCGAGAGGGACCTGATGGCGGAAGTGCCGCTCTATCCCGTCTGGGGCAATCACGACATCCGGGCGGAAGATATCTGGGAGCGCATTTGGCGCCAGCCGTCCAGCTCGGGCAACGAGTTTTATTATTCGTTCCGTTACGGAAACACGGCCTTTGTCCTGATCGACAACGTGTCTCGAACCTACGCTCCGGGCACGACGCAGTACGACTGGGTCGAAGCGGAACTGGCGGCGCTCGAGGACGATCCCGAGATCATGCACGTTTTCGTTTCGTATCACATTCCGGGCTTCGGCGTGGCGAGCCACGGCAACAATCAGGCCGTGATCGACTACCTCCATCCGCTCTTCTACGACTACGGCGTTCAGGCGTCGTACGCCGGCCACGACCACAGCTTTCAGCACAACGTCACGAACGGCGTGCAATTCTTCGTGACCGCGGGCGGCGGGGCGTCCCTGTACGATCAGGAAACGACGAGCCCCAACCTGCTTCGATACGAAAAGCGGCACCATATCTGCGTCATCGATGTGGTCGGCCCGGATGTCGACATGGAGTGCGTCGATTCGTTCACCGGCCAGACATTTTACGAGTACTCGTTTTCGGGCGACATGGGGAAGCATCCGTGCGACGAGTGGCCTTCCGACGACGACGACACCGCGGGCGACGACGACACCGCGGGCGACGACGACACCGCGGGCGACGACGACACCGCGAGCGACGACGATGCGACGGGCGACGACGATGTCGTTGGCGACGACGACGACGCATCCACCGACGACGACGACGCGAATGCCGACGGATCCGAAAACGGCGACGACGACGACGACTCCGGCTGCGGGTGCTGAAGAAGGCGTAACGCGAACGGGGCTCGACGCGTGAAAACGAGCCCGGGAAAATCGAGTCCGAAAAATTCGCGGCGACCGGTTTCCCGATCGCCGCGCAGCAGTGGAGAGGTCCCTGTCGTTACAGCGTGGTCGCGCTGTTCGGTTTGTCGTTCGCGACCGTCTGGCCTTCGGCTTTTTTCTCGGCGGGCGCTTCGGCCCCCTTCTGGGCGGCGGCCGCGGCCTTCGCCGCAATCGCGGCTTCGTGCGCGGCGATGGTCTTCGGCTTGTAGTTGGGATCGCGCACCGAGAGCTGGCCGTCGCGCGCATAGTTGATCGCCACGCCCAGCAGACGCGTCGATTCCTGCGGCGCGTGGAAGCCCGTCGAGTTCTCGGCCTCGCAGAAGTCGATCAGGAAGCTCGCGCGGCGCTGGAGTTCGCGCGCGGCGGCGAGCTCGGCGTCGGGCCGGCCCGCGTCCTTCGCGGCCTTCAGGTCGTCGATCAGATCCATCAGCGCGTCCATCGCCTGGTTGCGCAGACTGAAGAACGTTTCCTGGATGTTCTCGGCGCGCGCCTTGATCTCTTCCTCGGAAACCCGGTGGCAGGTGCCGCATGACTTGTTGATGTTGAGCAGCGGGCTGCGAACGTGGTGATCGCTGATCTTCATCGCGCCCTCGCGCATGTAGGGCATGTGGCAGTCGGCGCACGCCACCCCCGCCTGCGCGTGGATCCCTTTGTTCCACATCTCGAACTCGGGGTGCTGCGCCTTGAGCATCGGCGCGCCGGTGTCCGCATGCACCCAGTCCTTGAAGCCTTGCTCGTTGTAGTAGTCGAGAATGTCCTCGCCGCCCACGCCGTTATGCCACGGGAAGGTCAGGCGCTTCTTGTCGCCCTTGAAGTAGTATTCGACGTGGCACTGGCCGCACACGAACGATCGCATCTCCTGCCGCGTGGCCATCTCGTTCACGTCGTAATCGGCAACGCCCTGCGCCGCCTTGAGCGCCTTGATGCCCTCGATGAAGGCCGGGCGCGTGATGCGTAGCTGCATGGTCTGCGCGTCGTGGCAGTCGATGCACGCCACCGGGTGCTTGGCGTAGGTCTTGGCCTCGTCGTATTTCATCGAGTTCATCTTGTCGAAGCCGGCCACGATGTCGCCGGTGCCCAGCTCCTTGTAGATCAGGTACGTGGACGCGTGGCAGTTCAGGCACGTGCCGGGCTGACCCACCTTTTGGCGCTCGGTGTAGATCTGATCTTCCAGCATGTACGCGTGGCCGCGCTCCTCGCGAAAGTCCTTGGAAAACGCGTAGCCCGCCCACATCCGCTTCAGGCGCGTGTCTTCCTCGATCTTCGACTGCGTCACGATCGAGCGCGGATCGGCGTCGGTCGGCGTATGCGGCAACGCCTCGCTGCCGCCCCGACGTGTGCGGACCATGTCCGCGGTACGCAGGTACCGGTCGTACTGCAGCGGGAAGTTCTTTCCCCAAATGGCCGGATCGCCCGTGTCGTCGGTGATTTCGACGACGCGGAAGAACGGATTTTTCGCCTCCTGCTTGTGCTCCATGACGCTGGTGAGCACGTAAGCGGACAGGGCCGCCGCGCCCGCCGCGACCGCGGCGAACATCAGGAACAGCGAGAGCCAGCGTTTCTTCGTGGTGTCCGGGCTCATGCAAAACCTCCCAGGGATCATGTGACGCCGATCGAATCCGAACATCGCGGCGCGGCCGCCGCGAGAAATTCCCTTCGCGAACCTAATGCATATGACCCACCGACGCGTGGCAGCGCACGCACGACATCGCCTCGCCGGGCTTGGGGGTCGTGTCGATGCCGTGAACGATGTCGGCGTGGCAGTGACGGCATTGCGCCTCGGTGACGGCGCGGTTGCCGGGCTTGATGTGAATGGGGTCGGCGAATTCGCCGGTCGTGAACGCGAGCGAGTGGTGATAGCCGTTCGTCGCTTTCACGCGGTACTTGCCGACGAGGTCGTGCGGCGCGTGGCAGTCGTTGCAGGTCGCGATTGCGTGGTGGCTGCTGCGCGTCCACGCCTCATATTGCTCGTTCATGATGTGGCAATTCACGCACGATTGGGGATCGTTGCCCATGTACGAGTAGCCCTTCGCGTAAACGAAGGTGTACGCGCCCAGTCCCGCCGCCATGCCCACGGTCAGCGCCGCGGCGATCGCGGCGACCATCAGCGGAGTCACCCGTCCCGCCCTTGCCGTGCCCGCGCTTCGCGTCATCCGCTTCCCCCTCGCGCGCCGGTTCGCCCGGCTTCGGGTTCCTTATCGCTGAATCGTCGTTCAGCCGTCTTTGACCGAGGTCAAAACGGTACGTAATGGATCTCACTGAGTGATGTCATTGAACCGGATTTGGATAAGAATATCCAGAACCGAACGGTTTGTTCGTGGCCGTCGGGACAAAACGGGCGGATTTCGCCGCCGACGCGGTCGGACTTGGGCGCGGACGGCGAGTCTGTTAGCATATCGACTCCTCTTGGACGTGTGACGGGAGACAGCGATGAACAGGTGGGGTTGGGCGGTTGCGTGCGTGTGGATGCTGGCCTTGGCGCTGGTTGCGGGCTGCGGCGACGATGACGACGATGACTCGGGGCCGAGCACGATGACCCCGGACGACGACGCGACGGATGACGATACGGCGGACGACGACACGGGCGACGACGACACGTTTCCGCCTCTTCCCGACGACGACACCGCGGATGACGACACGACCGACGACGACACGACCGACGACGACACGTCGGATGACGACGCCGACGACGACATCCCCTTCGATCCCTGGGTGAATCCGAACGCGAAGGCCGACGCCTTCAAGCTCTATTACAAGGAGCGCGTGAGTCGCACGCTCAAGGCGTACAACCGCTTCATGCTCGTCGGCGACGTGGTGCCCGCGCACACGTTGGGCCACACGAACATCGCCAAGGACGGCAACGACTACGAGGTCCAACTCCACCCGGTGGACAACAACTGGATCGGCTTCTCCGCCTTCAACGCGTATCAGGCGTACAAGATCTTCCGCACGCGCGAGCTGGCTCTCACCGCGATCCGTCAGTTCGAGGGCCTCGCCTACGCCGAGGAGATCCAGGGCATCGACGGGCTAACGTGCCGCGAGTGGCAGACGGGTTTCACCGTCACCATCGACGGCCCGGGCGGCACGGTCACGCGCACGCTGGATGGCGCTCCGATCGACCCGGCCGAGGACTACGCGCCGACGCTCGAAGAAGAAATCATCGACACGTTCTTTTCGGACGGCGTGTACGCCATCAACGGCGAGCCCACCGATCACTACTTCCGCATCGAGTCGATCCTGCGCCCCGGCGACTACGCGGTGACGTTCGTGTTTTCGGAAATGCCCAATTACCTGCGCGTCTCGAACTGCTGCTCGTCGTACATGGTCAGCCAGCTCGGACCCTTCGAAGGTTATTTCTGGGGCAACCACAACAGCCGCGACAACTTCCCCGACTTCGGCGTGGGATATTTCGCCGCGATGGAAGCCAAGGACGACACCGGCGCGGACGCCGACGTGCGCGCCGCGGCCGAACGCGCCTGGGCCGCCGGGCAGCGCATCGGCGACCGCACCATCGACGAGGGCTACAACCTGATGACGGTCGGGGAGTTCGAGCCCTACGACGAAGACCACCTGATCGTCGCGGGCGAACTGCGTCCCGACGGTGCGGACGAAGGCCCCGAATGGCTGGGTTCGATGAACTCGTGCCAGATGTCGTACATGGCCAAGGCGATGTCCGCGGACGGGCTGACGACGGGGACCGAACCCGTCGAAACGCCGGGATCGTACGAAATCATCGCCATCAAACTGCTCCTCGAGGCGCTCGGTCTGCCTGTTCCGGGAAACCTCACCAAGACCTGCGAAAACCTGGACGATGCGTATCTCGGTTTGAGCTGGGGCGACGTTTACAACCTGAACATCCTCGGCCAGTCGCTGGAGGACCTGCTGCGCATCGCCGTCAACCTGGGCGGCGCGAGCGTGGCGGACATCCTGATGCAGGTCGCCGACGCGACGGATCAACCCGAAATGGCCGCGTTCGCCGTGGTGTATTACGCCGAGCTCGCGAACAAGGGCGATCTGCTACAGGAAGCCCGTGAGGCGCTGTTCCACATCACCGAAATCCACCGCATTTGCGCGCAGCTCACGCTCGACTGGGCCCAGGCGCAGCCGGTGCCGCCGGCGAACCACGTGAACGAGGCGATCGAGGAATTACAGAAGGTCGCTCAGTACGCGCACATCGCGGGCGTGGGCAACGCCGACTACGATCCGCAGGGCTGGGCGCGCGCCGAGCGGTATCAGGATGTCTTCGAGGACGTGCTCAACCGCGGCGACAGCACGCCGCGCGCGCTTTGGAGCGACGCCGATCTGTGGACCCAAATTCTCGCCGAGGTGAACGGATACGCCGATCGCCCGGAAACCTACGACCGGTATTGGGACGAATATCCGACCGAAGATGACCGGCCCATCAAACGCGCGGGCGACCACTACGAGGTCGTGGACGTGAATGGCGACCGCGTCGAGATCCCCAACATCACGCACCAGGGATTCGGCGGTGCGATCTACCTGAACGAGATCCCCAACTGCGCGCTGGAGCCGACGGTACTCGACTGCTCGTGGGCGACGCTCGGCTGCGAGCGGCCCGACCTCGATGGCGACGGCGATGTGGACGCCGACGATCAGTCCGATTTCGACACGGCGTGGACAAACTTCGGCGAGGGCGCGTCGTGCGACGCCGGCAATAGCTGGTGCGATGGCGCGGACCTGGATCAGTCCGGCGAGCTCGACAGCGATGACGCCGCCTTCATGACCGCCGCAGACGGCTGCTGGTACGAGATTTAAGGATTCAGGAAGAGCATGTGGCACAGCCCCTCCATGGTGGGGCTGTGTTGCGTCGGCCCAAGATTGTCATGTGGCACAGCCGCCCTCGGCTGTGCATTGACCTCATGGCTTCTGATGGAGTCTCTCTCCCTCCACCCATCTCCGCCATAGCCACGGATATCCATCCGGGGTCTCCGCGAGCCCTTTGCGCACCGGGTTTTGCGAAATGTATTCCCCAACCTTCCGAGCATTTTCCTCGGAACGCTGGATGTGATCGAACGATTCGTCCTGCCACAATTGCCCGCGCCGTCCCGTTAAGCGATTCACGGAGTGTGCCGATGCGCCCTTGATCCCCGACATGATGGCGGCGAGGCTGAACGGCGCCGACGGGTCTTCAAGCCGCGGCGTGAGCAAGAGATGCACATGATCGGGCATCACGACGGCGGCGAGCAGTTCGTATCGACGGCCATGGTCATGCAGGCAATGCCCAAGCACGAGCGAGCGGGCGCCTGGGTTCAGTTCGACTCCCGGAATCGTTCGGAACGTGATGAAGAATGTTTTCCCGGCGGCTTGAACATGCGGCAGGTTTCTCTTGTAGCGGGCTTTGGGCTCGCGGCGCGGCATGTTCGGAGTTTCGCACAGCCGGGGGCGGCTGTGCCACATGACCCGCATGGGTTCAGTCCCGACATGGCGGCTGTGCCACATGACCCGCATGGGTTCAGTCCCGACATGGCGGCTGTGCCGCATGACCCGCGAGCGTTCACTCGCGGCCGACGGGTGCTGGTACGAGGTGTGATCGGCTCGCCCGGCTAGTTTGCGGCGCACGCGGGCACGTCGGCGTCGGGAAAGACCACGAACGCCGCGCTCCGTGGCGCGAGTTCGAGCGCGTCGAGGGCTCGCGTCGCAGGCCGCATCGGCGGGAGTTCGCCCGACGACGACGTCGCGAGGATTTCGCCGTTCAGGCGCATGTCGGCGCTCGTGAGCACGTCGGCGGTGAGCGCGTACGTCTCGGCGCTCTCGCCCGCGAGACCTTCGAAATTGAGTTTGCGCGGCGCGGCGTCGAGATTGATGGCGACCGCCGCGACGCCACCGCCTTTGGCGCAGTGGGCGTAGACGCGCACGAGACCGTCGCCCGATTCGCGCCGCGCGTCGAGCACCGTTTCTCCCATCAGGCGCTTCCATAGCACTGACGCGAAGTAGTCGGGACGCGGGCGGAGCGTCGCGTCGTCGATCATGCCGTAATCCGAGCCCGACAGCGTCTGACGCACGACCACGCGCTGCCCCGTGCGCGCGGCGAGGCCGAGTTCGTCGAGCCACCAGAGCGTCCCCGCGAAACGATCCGAGATGCCTGGTTCGCCGCCGCACTGCGCGTTGCCGGTTTCCCCCAGCCAAACGGGCAGCCCGGGCGCGAACCGGTCGCGCAGTTCAAGCACGCGAGCGGCTTGTTCGGCCATCTCGTCGAGAAACGGCGGAAAGAGCAGCAGCGTCGGCGTCGCGGGCCGAAGCGCGATCGGACACCGGCGCGACTGCGTGGGATAGTAGTGCCACGTCACGACATCCGCGCCGCCCGCCCCCTCGCGCAAAAAACCCGGCAGCACCGGCAGCCACTCGCCGATCACGGGCCACACGGCGGACGATGGCCCCGCAAGCCACGCGCCGGGATGCGCGTCGTCGAGGAGCGCACGGGCCGTCGCCATGTCGCGCGCGTACTCGGCCCCGGTGAAGATCCACTTCGGACCGTGAATCATCACGAAGCCGTTGATCTCGTTGCCCAGCTCCCACACGCTCACCGGGTATCCACGTTCCGCCGTGTATTCCAGCAGCACGCGGGCGTTGTCCGGCGTCCACGCGCGCCCGTCGCCGCGCGGGCCCGGCCCGGCGTTGAGCGTGAAAAACACGTCGAGACCCAGATCGATCGCGAATTCGTTGACCGCGTCCCACACGGGCGCGGTGAGCGGAAACTCGTAACCGGCGGGCGGATACACCACCTCCTGCCCGGTCATGTCGTACCAAATCTTGTCCGCCTCACTGCCGCCGATGCGCAGAAACGCCGGGGCGAGTTCGCCGGCGAGCCGCCGCAGCGCCGGGCGCGAAAAATCATACGGCTCCGCGCGCGTTTCGCCGACGCCGATTTCGACCTCGCCCGACGCGGACCACCAATTGCCGCCCACCACCTGCGACGCGTCCACGGCGAAGGACAGGAACCGCGGATCGACCTCGGCGAGCGGCGCCGAGGTGTCGATGGCGATCGCGATTTGGGTCGGCGACACGACGCCCGACTCCCGTGAGACGGACGTGTCCGCCGGTCCGTGGCAACTCGCCATGACGACGAACGCCACACACACGACCGAGATCGAAACAATGGATTTCTTCATGCTCGCTCCGCGCGACCGTCGCCGCGAAAGACCATGAGAGGGGAGTCGCGTGACATTTTCACGAAGACGTCGCAAACGCGTCGGACGTCCCAGACTGGATTCGGAGTCGAACCGAACGGAACGCCTATCCGGCGTTCCCGACGGGTTTGCAGCCCGCGGGGAGTCCCGGCTCCCGCTTCCAGTCGGTGACGATGGTGCGCGGTCGAGCGCTCCGTGGCAAGGTCGTCACGCACCTACTTGTAGAACGTCCGCCCCTTCTTCGCGTATTCGACGAGGATCTTCGCGGGCGCGAACTGCGCGCCGTGCGCGTCGGCGAGATGCTGGAGCTTTTCCACGATCTTCGCCGCGCCGACTTCGTCGACATAGCGAAACGGTCCGCCGCGAAACGGCGGAAAGCCCAGACCCATGATCGCGCCGAGGTCGCCGTCCAGCGGAGACTCGATCACCTTCTCCTGCAGGCATGCCGCCGCTTCATTCACCATGACAAGACCGAGCCGGTCCTGGATTTCGGCGTGGCTCATCGCCTTGCGCGGCCGATCGCTGAAAAACGCGTAGACCGCCTCGTTCGCCTGCTTGCCCTTTTTCTTGCCGAGCCCGAGCGGCAGACGTGACGCCGGCGCGGCGTCGTAGCGGTAGAAGCCCTTTTTGTTCTTGCGTCCCTTGTATCCCGCGGCGGCGAGCTTGATCATGCCGTCGCTCGTCGGCAACGGTCCGTGGATCTTCGCGAGCGCCGCGCCCAGGAATCCCGCCACGTGCGCGGCGACGTCGATGCCGACCTCGTCGAAGAGCGCCGCCGGCCCGACGGGGAACCCCCACGCGAGCATGGCGCGGTCGAGATCGGGAATCGTCGCGCCTTCGGCGAGCAACAGGCAGGTCTCGTTCATGTAGGGCGCGAGGATGCGCGTGGTGTAAAAGCCCGGGCTGTCGCGCACGACGATCACCGTCTTTCCCTGCTTCATGCCGAAGGCGACGGCCATCGCGAGCGCGCGCTCCGACGTTTTGTCCGTGCGGATCACCTCGAGCAGCGGCATCTTCTCGACCGGCGAGAAATAGTGCATGCCCAGCACATTTTCGGGCCGCTTCGACGCGGCGGCGATTTGAGCGATCGGCAGCGCGGAGGTGTTCGACGCGAACACGCAGTCGGGACGCGCGACGGCCTCGACCTCGCGCAGCACCTGATGTTTGATCTTCAGGTCCTCGAACACCGCTTCGATGACGAGTTCGCAGCGGCGCATGGCCTCGTAATCGAGCACGCCGTGCACGCGGGCGACAGCCCGGTCGCGCACGCGGCGGTTGATCGCGCGTTTGCGAAATTTCTCGTCCATCGCGCGGAAGACGTATTTCTGTGACCCCGCGAGCGCGTCGGCGCTGACATCCTTCACGAATACGGGCGTATCGGCCTGCTCCGACGACACGAGGGCGATGCCCGAGCCCATCAGGCCGGCGCCGAGTACGCCCACATGCGCCACCGGTTCGGCCTTGGCCGCCAGTTCATTTTTTTTCTTTGAGGTCATCGCGAAAAACAGGTTCACGAGCTGGCGCGAGGCCGGCGTGACGACGAGCTCGCCGAAAAGTTTCGCCTCCGCGGCGTAACCCTTCTCGCCCGGCGTTTCGAGACCGGCGCGCACCGCGCGGATGATGTGGCCGGGCGCGGGGTAGTTGCCGTACGTCTTGCGTTCGACCATCTCGAGCGCGGTGTTGAGGATCAGGTTTCGCGCCGGGCCCACGTCCTGCTTGATCTTTTCCTTCCAGTCGGGGTCGGACTTGCCCTCGGGAATGCCGTCCTTGATGAGGCGCTTCGCGGCCTTGACCGCCGTTTCCTCGAGCCCCCACGGTGAGACGACCTCGTGCACGAGACCCATCTTCAGTGCCTTGCGCGCGAAGACGTTCTTGCCCGTGAGCATCAGATCGAGCGCGGCCTCGAGGCCGACCGCATGCGGCAGGCGCTGTGTGCCTCCGCCGCCGGGCAGCACGCCGAGCTTGACCTCGGGCAGGCCGAACATCGTCTTCGGCGTGTCGGCCGCGATGCGGTAGCGGCAGGCGAGGATGAACTCGGTGCCGCCGCCCAGCGCCGCGCCGCGCACGACGGCGATGTGGATCTTCTTGCTGTTCTCGATGCGCGCGAATCCCGCGTGGCCGGTGCGGCTGATCTTCTCGGCCTCGACCGCGGACGCAAACGTCCGGATCTCGGCGATGTCGGCTCCCGCGATGAAACAGTCGGGCTTGCGCGAGATCCACACCACGGCCTTGATCGACGCATCGCCCTCGAGCTCGTCCATCGTCGCGTTGAATTCGCCCAGCACCTTGATCGAGAGTTTGTTGACGACGCCGTCGGGATCGTCGAACCAGACGAGGGCGACGCCGCCGTCCCGCCGATCGATCGTGAGCACGTTCTTCGCCGTCGCGTTTTTGCTCTTGGTCACCATGATCGTCCCCCCCTAGGCCCGCTCGAGCACGGTGGCGTTGCCGAGACCCGACAGGGCGCACGCGGCCACGAGTCCGTAGCGTTTGTTTTCGCGCAGCATGCGGTTCGCGCAGGTGTGGATGAGCCGCGCGCCGGTCGCGCCGAAGGGATGCCCGATCGACAGCGATCCGCCGTGGATGTTGAGGGTGTCGATGTTGACCTTCTTCGCGATCGCGCGGCCGAGGCCGAGGCTCTCGCCGAACTCCTTCGATTCGAGCAGCTTGACCGTCGCCACCATCTGGCCGGCGAACGCCTCATGGATCTCGAGAACGCCCAGGTCCTCGAACGCAATCCCGGCGCGCGCGAGCGCCGTCGGCGTGGCGTAGGTCTGGCCGAGCAGCATCTCCTCCAGAGGATCCGTGCCGCGAAACGCGTGGCCGATGATGTACGCCTTGGGTTTGTAGCCCAGTTCCTTCGCCTTCTCCTCGCTCATCAGCAGCATCGCGGCCGCGCCGTCGGTCAGAAACGACGCGTTGCCCGCCGTGACCGTGCCGTAGTTCTTGTCGAAGGCCGGGCGCAGCTTCGCCATCTTTTCGTAAGTGGTGTCGCCCCGCACGCCGTTGTCGCGCGTCACCGACTTGAAGTGCGGCGGCGGCGCGACGGAGATGACCTCGTCGTCGAACAGTCCAGATTCCGCCGCCTGATGCGCGAGTTGGTGAGACCTGGCCGCAAACTCGTCCTGTTCCTCGCGCGAGACGCCGAGCCGCGCGCAGATGCGGTCGCACGCGCCGCCCATCGAAAGCCCCGTGAAAAAATCGGCGATGCCCGGAGGGTCGGGCACCAGATCCGAGGGTTTCACGTCGTGAAAGATCTCGTAGTAGTCCCTCAGGCCCTTGGCCTTTTGCGTGCGCAGGAATTTCTGGCGCATGCGTTTTTGATAGCGGATCGGCACGTCGGACGTGATGTCCGTGCCGCCCGCGATCGCCACGTCGCCGTAGCCGCGCGCGATCTGATCCACCGCGTTGCAGATGGCCTGATTCGCCGAGATGCACGCCTCGCTGATCGTGTACGCCGGCACACGGTCGGGCAGCTCCGTGGCAAGCACGATCTCCCGCGCGACGTTCGACGTGGCGGGGTCCGCGATCACGCACCCCATCATCACCATATCGACCGTGTACGGATCGAGCCCGGTCTTGCCCAGCAGGCCCGAGACGGCGTACCGTCCCAGGTCGTAGGCCATGAGGTCGTTGAACTCGGTGCCCGCGCGCAAAAACGGCGTGCGCACGCCGTCGATTACCGCAACGCGCCGACCGTTCGTGGGGGCGGATTTCTTCGCCATGGCAACTTCTCCTCGACGCATGCCGCCGCGCGAGGGCCTTGCCCCCCAGACGCCACGGACGCAATGTCAGGAATCGAATGTCCCAAACACGAGATAACATCCCCGAATAGCACCGCGCGCGACGGCGATCAAGCGTCGCTGAATAGCGATTCAGAAACTGGGGCCGAACATGGATCTTCCAACCGCGCCGTCGACCGGCGAAATCGAGTCCCGCGTACGCGCCCTGGCCGCACGCATCGACGGTCGTTTTCACGCGGCCCTGATCTCCCACCCCACCGACCTGCAATATTTCGCCGGTACCACGCAGGATGCGACGCTGGTCGTGCGCGCGACCGGTGAGGCGACGCTGCTCGCGCGCAAGTCGTTTTCGCGCGCGCGGGCCGAGTCGCCGCTTACCGATGTACGCGAGCTGCGCTCGCCGCGCGACATCGCCACGCTCGCCGCTCCGGGCGGAAAAGCGGTGCACCTCGGCGCGTGTCTCGATGTGTGGCCCGCCGCCGCCTACCGGCGCGTGCTGGACGCGCTGCCCGCCGGTTCGTCGATCGACGACATCTCCTCCGACGTGAAGCGCCTGCGTTCGGTGAAGAGCCCGTGGGAGATCGCGTGCGTGCGCGCCGCCGCCGCGCAGGCCGACGCCGCATTCGCGCGCGTGCGCGAGATGCTCGCGCCGGGCGTCACCGAGCTCGATCTGTCGGTCGAGGTCGAGTCGCTCGTGCGCCGCCTGGGCCACGACGGCCACGTGCGTCTTCGCAAACCGGGGTCGTGGCTGCACATCCTCTACGTCAGCGCGGGTGAATCCGCGGCGACGCCGTCCTGCTTCGACGGGCCGGTCGGCTCGGCGGGGCTGCACGCGTGGTCGTCGGGCGCGGGCCGCCGCGAACTGCGAGAAGGCGAAACCGTGATGGTCGATGTCGTCACGAATCACCTCGGCTATCACGCCGACGACGCGCGCGTCTTCGCCGTCGGCGAGCCTTCCGGCGCGGTGCGCGCCGCGCACGAGTGGTGCCGCGCGGCGATGCGCGACCTCGAATCGCGGCTCGTTCCCGGAGCGGCGTTCCGCGACGTGTACGACGCCTGCTCGAGAATCTTTGCCGCGCGCGGCGAGCCCGAGGGCTTCATGGGCTTCGGCGAAAACCGCGTGCGCTTTTTCGGCCACGGCGTGGGGCTCGAACTCGACGAGTGGCCGGTGATCGCGCCGAACTTCGACGGCGTCGTGGAGCCCGGGATGGTGATCGCCATCGAGCCCAAGGCGCTCTCGCCCACGCTCGGTCCGGCGGGAATCGAAAACACCTGCGTCGTGACGGAATCGGGGCTCGTCTCACTGTGCTCCGCGCCGGAGGAGATGGTCTGAGTTTCTCGCGGGACGTGTCCGGTCAGATCCACGAGACCGGCATGGCGATCGCGTTTTTCGTCAGGGGCAGATCGGTGTCCACGAGACACAGCACGGTGCCCCGTCCGACCTTCAATCCGAATCCGTCGAGACGTGAAAAGTGGCGCGCGTCCGAGGCGGTGGGCGAGGCGGTCTTCTTGATCTCCACGGGATGCATCGCGCCGTCGCGCACGATGACCAGATCGATCTCGACCTGATCCTTGTCCCGATAAAAATACACGGGCGGACGCATGCCCGCGTGGCAGTAGCTCTTCACGATTTCCGACACGGCCCAGGTCTCCAGAATCGGTCCCGCCATCGCGCCGGCCTCCAAGGTTTCCGGGCTCGACCACTGCGTGAGGTGACTGCAAAGGCCCGTGTCGGCGAAGAAAAGCTTCGGCGTCTTGACGAGACGTTTCGTGACGTTCGAGTGCCACGGTTCGAGCAGATACACGAGTCCCGACGTTTCGAGGATGGACAGCCACGCCTTCGCGGTGTTCACCGAGATCGCGGCGTCGCGCGCGAGATCCGAAAGATTGAGAAGCTGCGCCGTCCTCGCGGCGCACGCGCGCACGAAACGCCCGAATGCGGCCTCGTCGCCGACGCGGGCGAGGTCCCGCACGTCGCGTTGGATATAGGTCTGCACGTAGGAGCCGTAAAACAACTCCGGACTCGGCGCCCGGTTGGCCGACATCGCGGGAAACGACCCGCGCCAGATTCGTCGATACAATTCGCGAAGACCGATCCGCTCCTCCGCGTTCCGCCGGCGCGTCACGCCGGAGGGGAACGGCTTGGCGAACCGCCCTTCCCCCCGCGCTTCCGCGAGCGTCAAACCCATGAGGCGCACCACCGCGACACGTCCGGCCAACGACTCCGACACTCCGTGCATGAGCTCGAACGCCTGCGATCCCGTCAGCCAGAACAATCCCTTGAGCCCGCTCTCGTCCGCCATCATCTTGATATGCGGAAGCAGACCCGGCGCGTACTGGATCTCGTCGATCAGGAGCGGCGGCTGAAATCGTTGAAGGAAGAGCGCCGGGTCTTCGCGGGCGAGCGCGAGCGCGCCCGGGTCGTCCAGTGTGACGTACGTCCGTCGCGCCTCGCGGATCCGGCGCAGAAGCGTGGTTTTCCCCACCTGCCGCGCCCCGGTGACCAGCAGCACCGGAAACTCGCGCGACGCGCGGCGCGCGAAGGCTTCGAGGGTGCGCGGCAGGTAGGCCATCGAACCGGTACTCCGTCCAATTTGCAATCTGACTGCAAATTAGACGATACGCGCGATCCGTCAAGATCTCTTGAAAAGAAGGGAGGATGTCGAATGGAGAGTGTTGAACGAGGAAACCTCCATCCTTCGTCGCGCGGCCCTCAATTCTCCATTCTCCATTCACAATTCGCCATTGGGCCTCCGCCCCTCACCCCTCGTCGGGAAACTCGCGGCCCTCGACCTCGGCGATGCGCGCGCGCCACGCGGCGGGCACCTCGCACTTGCGCCCCTCGCGGTAGTTGAACGCCACCACGACGCTTTCGCCCTCGGCGGCCACGCGGCCCAGCGACGAACTCGCGATCGCGTAACGCATGTGGAACCGGTCGCGCTCGATGCGTTCGACGCGCGCGCCGACGAGCAGCCGATCGGGGTAGTCGAGCGGGGCTTTGAAGCGGCTCGCCGCCGACGCGAGGATCGGCCCGACGATCATCTCCTCGCCCAGGCGGATCACGCCGGTCGTCTCGAAATAGCGGATGCGGGCGGATTCGTAGTAGCGAAAATACTGGACGTTGTTCAGGTGGCCGAAGGTGTCCATGTCGCCCCAGACCAGATCGAGCTCGATCACAACGCGAAAATCGGGGAGCAGTTCACGCACGGCGCACTCCTTCGGGCGAAGCGGACAACGGTCTTCCTACGCCGACGCGCCTCGTCCGTAAAGGCCGTGCGCTCTCGACAAACCTCGGCGCGAAGCCCACCATTGCCGCGCCGAAAGGACCACGCATGGCGTTTTTCGCGATCGCCGATCTGCATCTTTCCTTCGCCAAGCCGAAGCCCATGGACATCTTCGGCGCGCAGTGGACCGGGCACGAGGAAAAGGTCGCGGCGCGCTGGCGCGAATGCGTCGGCGAGCGCGACACCGTGCTCGTGGCGGGCGACATCTCCTGGGCGATGACGTTCGCCGAGGCCGAGCCCGATCTGCGCTGGATTCACGAACTTCCCGGCCAAAAGATCCTGATTCGCGGCAATCACGATTACTGGTGGGACCGCGTGAACTGGATGCGAGCACGCATGCCGGATTCGATCCGCCTGCTGCACAACGACTCGATCGAAACGGACGGAGTGCGCGTCGCGGGAGCGCGCGGTTGGGACCTGCCCGGCAAAGGTTGGAAGGACGACCCTGCCGCCGACGAAAAGCTCTACCTGCGCGAGCGCGGCCGGCTGCGCGCGTCGCTCGAATCCGCGCGCGGCGAACTGCCGATGCTCGTCATGATGCACTATCCGCCGTTTTACGACGTCGCCGGCGAAGCGGGGTTTCACGACTTGCTGCGCGACGCGGGGGCGCACACGGTGGTCTTCGGCCACCTGCACGGGCCCGACGGCGTGAACGCATGGCAGGGAACGCGCGACGGCGTGCGTTACGTTTTTTGCGCGTGCGACGGCGTCGACTTCACACCGGTGCCCATCGAGATCGGCTGAGGGCCTCGCGGGTCGTCAGCAGGTTGGCTCGATCTCAGACGCGAGCCGCTCCTCGCGGCGGCGAATGACGCGTTCGCGCGCTTCGCGCACGTCAGTGGGGTATTGGCGCGTGATGCAGGCCAGGCACAGGCGGTCGCGCCCGATGCCGAGGCCGCGGATCAGCCCGTCGTGCGAAAGGTAGTGCACGCCCTCGCAACCCATCTCCTCGCGGATCTCCTCGTCCGATTTGCCGAAGGCGACCAGGCGCGTCTCGTCGGGCGTGTCGATGCCGTAGAAGCACGGTCCGATGATCGGGGGGGTGTAATAGAAGAAACGCACTTCCTTCGCGCCGAGGCTGTATAGGCGGCGGATGATCTTCTTTGACGTCGTGCCGCGCACGTTGGAGTCGTCGACGATGGCGACGCGCTGGCCGTTGATGAAATCGCGGATGAAAATGAACTTGTCGTCGATCGCCTTCTGGCGCTTGGTGTCGCTGGTTTCCTGAAAACTGCGCTTGTTGCCGACCTTGATGACGCCCTGGCGATAGGGCAGCCCGAGCCGCTGCGCGAACGCGAGGCCGGTGGAAACCGCCGTGCCCGGCAAGCCGATCACCACGTCGATCTCGCTTTTCACGTGGCCGAATTCCTCGGCCAGCACGTCGCCGAGTTCCTGCCGCGTGATCTCGACGTAGCGGTCCTGAAAATTGCTGTCGGGCCGCGCGAAGTAGCAGAACTCGAAGAAGCAGAACGCTTCTTTTTTCGGCGCGATCTTGCGGATCGTCGGCGCGTCGAGGCGGTCGGGCGACACGAAAACGGCTTCGCCCGGGCCGACCTCGGTGATGCCGCTGTAGTCGCCGAAGTAGTTGAACACCGACGACTCGGATGCGAACGCCCACTCGACGATCTCGCCGTCTTCGTTCTTGCGGTGCGCGTAACTCAAGGGGCGGATGCCGTGCGGGTCCTTGAACGCAAGAATGCCGCCCTCGAGCATGCACAGCACCGAGTACGCGCCGATCAGATCATTCATCGTCTTCGCGAGTCCGGTGAACAGCGACTCGACGAGACCGTCGTAGTCCTCGGGCAGCGATCCGCCGTTGCCGATCAGATGCCGGATGAGCGTGTTCTGGATCACCTTGGCATCGACCTGCGTCTGGAAGGAAAATCCCTCGGTCATCAGCTCGCGCGTGAGCGAATAGATGTTGACCAGATCGCCATTGTTGCAGGTCGCCATGCCGGGGCGGTCCGCCAGCACGGGCTGGATGTTGCGGTCGAGGGAAAGGGCGTCGGTCTGCCCCACGGTGGCGTAGCGCGTGTGGCCGATGCCCATGTAGCCGGGGAGGTTGCCGTGATCGAAATCGAAGAACTGAAGGCTCGGGGGCTTGAGCCCGCCGCTCGCGTGGAAGTACTGTCCGTCGTAGGTGACGATCTTCACGGACCGCTCGCCGCGGTTCTGAAGCCGTTCGGCGCTGCTGATGAGACGACGGGAAACGCTTTCGCGGGAGACGATTCCGATCACGCCGCACATGATGGTTCAGACTCCGACAGGCTGGGCTTTTCGGCACCGCCGAGCGCGCTCGGGCGCATCGTTCGGCGCTTGACAAGCGGGGGCGCTTTGGCGAAACACGTTTTAGTTCAGGCATATCGCCTTGTAAAGCCGCGAATCAGCTTCATGAAGCCCACCGCACATCGCGCGCCGTTTCGCTACGCGTTCGGGCGCACGGCGCTCGCAGCCGGACTCGCGGCGTCGATCTTTCTATTCGCATTCGCGACCGGCGCGGCGGCGGAAGACGGCTTCGATTCCACGTATTCGGCGTCGGCGGCGCTTTTTGCGGCGGTCGCGCGCGACGACGGCACCATCAACTTCGCCACCCTCGCGTTGAAAAAAGACGACGCCCTCGCCGCGGCCGAAGCATTCGATGAGCTCGACGAAGACGACTACGCCGCGCTGCCGACCGACGACCGGCGCGCGTATTGGATCAACGCCTACAACACGTTCGTGCTCGTCGTGATCGCCGAGAATTACCCCCTCAAGGTGAAGAGCGACTCGCGCTATCCCGCCGGCTCGCCCATGACCATCGACGGCGCGTGGCACGACCGCAAGTTCCGCACCGCGCTGGGCAAGGTCACGCTCAACCGCATCGAGAACAACATCCTGCCCGAGCTCGGCAACCCGATGACGGCCTTCGGCCTCGCGAACGGCACCCGCGCCGCGCCCGTGCTCGCGAAGGAGCCGTACCGGGCCGCCACGCTCGCCGCGCAGCTCGATGCGTCGGCCACCCGCTTCTTCAACAACCCGGCGAACGTGAAGGTCACGCCGGACGGGCGCACGCTCGAGATCACGAACTGGCTCAAGATGCTCGGGCCGCGTCTCGCGTCCACGTTCGCGCAGCAGCGCGATCAATACGTGCGCCGCGACAAGTTCGAGATCGCCGTGATGAACGCGATTTTGAAATTCCATACCGATGCCGCGTTACGGGAGACCGTTCGAAAGAACGCCTTTGATTTTAAATGGATCGAACCCGACTGGTCGGCGAACGACGTGCGTTGATCTGGAGACGTGCGTGCGTCACCGGACCGGTCCGAGGGTGGGGCCGTGCTGGATTTTGAGCTGTCCGAAGAGCAGAACATCCTGCGGAATCAGATCCGCGAATTCGCCGAAAACGAGATCAAGCCCATCGCCGGGCACCTCGACGAGACCGAGACGTTTTCCGTCGAACTGACGCGCAAGATGGCCGACATGGGCCTGTTCGGCATGTTCGTCGGCGAGGACTTCGGCGGCAGCGGCGCGGGGTATCTCGAATACATCATCGCCGTCGAGGAGATCGCCCGGGTGGACGGCTCGCAGGCCGCGACCGTGGCCGCGGGCAATTCGCTGGGCATCGGGCCGATCTGGAACTTCGGCACCGAGGCGCAGAAGCGCGAATGGCTGCCGCGCCTGTGCCGCGGCGAGATCCTCGCGAGCTTCGGCCTGACCGAGCCCAACGCCGGCTCCGACGCGGGGCACAGCACGACCTCGGCGCGCATGGAAAACGGCGAGTGGGTCATCAACGGCAGCAAAATCTTCATCACCAACTCGTCGTCGTCCATGGCGGGGGTGTGCGTGGTGCAGGCGGTCACGGGCGTGGGTGAGCACAAGAAGGCCGAGCTTTCGTGCATCCTCGTCCCGCACGGCACGCCGGGGTTCACCACGCAGACGATGCACGGCAAGCTCATGTGGCGCGGCTCCGACACCGGCCAACTCTTTTTCGACAACTGCCGCGTGCCCGAAGAAAACCTGCTGGGCTCGCGCGGCGAGGGCTTCAAGCAGATGATGCAGACGCTCGACGCCGGGCGTTTGTCCATCGCCGCGATGGGCGTGGGCGGCGCGCAGGGTGCGTTCGAGCTCGCGCACCGCTACGCGCAGGAGCGCTCGCAGTTCGGCCGCGCCATCGGCAACTTCCAGGCGATCGCCTACAAGCTCGCCGACATGGCGACCGAGATCGAGGCCGCGCGGATGCTGCTCTACAAGGCCGCGTGGCTCAAAGACATGCACAAGCCCTTCGGCAAGGTCGCCGCGATGGCGAAGCTCTACGCCAGCGAGGTCATGCACCGCGTGGTGCACTCCGCGGTGCAGATTCACGGGGGATACGGCCTGATGAAGGAGTACCCGGTGGAGCGTTTCTACCGCGACCAGCGTCTGCTGGAGATCGGCGAGGGCACGAGCGAGATCCAGCGCCTCGTCATCGCCCGCCACCTGGGATTCAAGCCGGTCTTCTGAACCGAGAGAGCGACTTCCGTTGTGGCCCTCACCCCGTCTCGCTTCGCTCGCCACCCCTCTCCCGTCACGACGGGAGAGGGGCCGGGGGTGAGGGCCTTGACCCCCGCGCCCCCCCGTGGTTACACTTTCCTCATCGGATCTTTGACAATTGGGGGTGATACGGTTTCGACGGAGTTGTGCAGGAACGTGACCTGCGAGCCGAGGTGCCGGTTGGCCTCGTAAAAAGCCGGCAAAACACAGTCGCCAACAACGACTTCGCTCTCGCCGCCTAGTTAGCGGCGACGTCTGCCCGTCCTGTGCCCGCGGGGGCGGATCAGGCGTCACTTAGCGGGATAGCCCACCCGAGACCCCGGTTCGAGGGATGGGCGAAATCAGTCCGGAAAGGGTTCGCGTGAGCCGCGCCATGTCTCCGCATTAAATGACGGCGGTTGGGCGCGCGCGGACCGACATCAAACCACATGGATACGCTCGTAGACGGCCGTTGCCGGCAATTTCGGACGCGGGTTCAACTCCCGCCACCTCCACCACTCTTTCTTTTTGAACTCGTTCTCTCTATATTTGGGTCAAGTGCGAGGGGCTTTTGCAGGAGCACACACAAGCGCGTGAAGTAAAGGGTTTTTCGACGAGCACGCCGCTTCCGGGTGCGTCCGATCTTATGGACGCGGTTGCCGCCTCAAGCACCCATTTTTGCCCCAAAACGCCTCTTTCTCCGTCTCTTTCTCTAAAACCTTTGGACTACCCCCACCTCGTCCATAAGATGAGAGTGCTGGAAATTCAATGGGTTACGCGAAGCGTTTTTTCGAGGGTTCGACTCTCACAAGGGGACAACGCAAACAAAAGGAAAGGCTGCTAATCGAAATGAGCCGTCTAATTACTGATACAAATGTGTGGTACGATGTCGCGTCGGGCTCGTCGGATCTACAGCCGTTGAAACATGCGGGGCACAGGATATGTGCAACTGCGTTGAATGTGTGGGAATTGATCTCTCCACCACCTGATTCTAAAAGGTCATTTTCTATTCGCCGAGATGCTGCAGTTGCCATGAAAACCCATTGTGATGACGTGCTGGAGTATCCGGAAAAGGAATTACTGAGCGAATTTGGCATAACCCAATCCACCCCTAGCATCGATTGGAAAGAGATCTTAGAGGCGATGCAAAGGGCTGCCACTCAGAAGGAACTTGATGGTGGAATTCCAGATCATGAAAATCTCGTAATAAGAATTGTGAAATCGTCGTGGGCAAGTCAGTTTAGAAATAGCAATGATACTGGATTTTCTGACGACGTAATTGACATGATCGAACACAACCTATCTGGCTACAAAGCATCAGTTAAACGAGGCAAAGTTAAAGCACTTAACGCAAAACAACGGACCAAAATGGAAGAAGAATTGCGTTCTGAAGCAGGCAAGGCATGGTTAACAATCGCATTATTTCTTCGGACATGCAGGGTATGTGACGGATTCAAAATAGAACGCCCTTGGCCGTTTCCAGAAACGCTGAAAAAATGCCTAAGCCGTTTTGAGGCCTACATAGAAATCTATTCTCAGTACTGCATTCGATGTGCGAGTACGGGCCGAGCTCCAAAA
>JADLEX010000125.1 GCA_020845895.1 Deltaproteobacteria bacterium
CCCCCGCCCTTCCGGGCCGCCGGTCGAGGTCAACGGAGGGTGAAGACGCCGTTCCCGGCCTGTCGACCCACCGTGCAAAATCCTCACGATGAACTATAATCGCGGCGATCTTCGAACATCGAGAGCGCGAAAGGGAGCGGGGACGCCGTGAAAAGGGACCTGGGAACGCGATGAGTCGAATTGTGGTGGCGGGCGCGAGGGGGATGCTCGGACGCGCGGTAGCGGGCGCGTTGCGCGCTTATCGTCACAATGTCGTCGAATGGGACGTCGCCGAAGGCGATCTTTCCGACGAAAAGACGGTCGCGTGGATGATGGACGACATGCGTCCCGGCGTGGTCATCAACTGCGCGGGGTACACCGACGTCGAGGGCGCGGAAGATCCGGCGAATCTGGACGCGGCGCGGCGGGCCAATGTCGACATCCCGGCACATCTCGCCCGCGCGTGCGCAAAAAAGAACCGCCGCTTCGTGCACATCTCCACCGACTATGTATTCGATGGAACGGCGCGCGCGCCGATCACGGAAGACGCCGAGCCGAATCCCATTTCGGTTTACGCGCGGACGAAACTCGACGGCGAGCGCGCGGTGCTGGAATCCGGCGCGCAAAACGCGGTCATCATCCGGACCGCATGGCTCTATGGTCGGCTCGGACGCAACTTCGTGGACACCATTCGCCGAAAGGCGCGCGAACATCATCGTCTCGAAGTGGTGAACGACCAGACCGGCTGTCCGACATATGCGACCGATCTCGCCGAGACCATCGTGCGCGTCACGCATGGCGTCGAGACGGGGATCTTCAACGCAGTCAACGCGGGGCAGGCGACGTGGTACGACCTCGCGTGCGCGGTGGTGGAGCTGGCCGGAATCGAGGGTGTCGAGGTCGTTCCCTGCACGAGCGACCGCTACCCCACCAAAGCCAAACGCCCTGCTTATTCGGTGCTCGACTGTTCCCGGCTCACGCGCGCGATCGGCTTTACGATGCGCCCGTGGCGTGAAGCCCTGCGCGACTATCTGACCGGATCTCCCGCATGAACCGGCCCGGGGTCGCGTGATGCTCCCCGACGAAAACTGGCGGGGCTGGCGCGTCGCGCCGGTGGTCGTATTCGCCGCGTACGTCGCCGTGCGTCTCGCGGTCTTCGCGGCGTCCGACAACGGCATCGACTTCCACCACAACGCGTACGACCGCGGCTTGTTCGTCGAGCGCTGGCTCGCGAACTTCGAGGTCGTGCCCGACGCCGCGTACGGCCCCGTCGGTTATTACCTCACCGCCGCGACGATGGCCCTTGTGCCCGACCCGATTCTCGCGCCGCGCCTGCTGTCACTCATTTCCTCTCTCGCACTGTTCTGGATCGTCGCGGTTCTCGCGCGGCGAATCTTCGGCGTGCGCGAGGCCGTGCTCGCCCTCGTGCTGCTCTCGGTGCACCCGCACGGCATTCGACTTTCGGTCGTGGGCCTCGACATGATGCCCTACGCGGCGCTCGTCATGGCGGCGTTTCTCGCATGGGACCGGTGGTGGACGAACCCCGAGCGCGTCGGACTCGCCGCTCTCGCGGGTTTCGCGTTCACGATCGCGGCGGCCACGCGGTTCGAGATCTGGGCCGTGCTGCCGATGGTCGCGGGGCTCGCGCTCTTGCGCGCGCGGCGCGCGGGGCTCGCGTTTGTCGCCGCGAGCGCGGTGTTTCCGGTGGCGTGGTGCGTGTGGCAGTGGCGGCAAACGGGCGATCCGCTGAATTTCCTCGGCATCTCGCAGGGTGTGTCGGCGATCCACATGGCGGGGCTCTCACTCTTCGAGCGCGCGATCGCCTGGCCGGCGGTGCTCGCCCACGACGCACCGCTTCCCACCGCGTTGCTCGCTCTCGCCGCGTTCATCACGCTGCGTCGCACGCGCCGGGCGTGGGCGCTGATGGCGAGCGCCGCGTGGACCTTCGCGGTCTTCGAGACGCAGACCCTGCGTGGCGCGATGGGCACGAACGAAACCAAATACGTCATGCCGCTCGTGGTGATGCTGATCCCGCAGGCCGCGGCGGAACTCGTTCGCCGGCTGAACGGACGTCGGTTCGAGAAGTTCATCGCGTCGGGGATGTCGGTGATCCTCATCGGTCTCTCGACGATCGTCACGCTCGCCGACAACACGCGCTTCGCCGTCCCCGGCGGGGCGGTGGAACAGGCTGCGTTTCTGCGCGAGACCCCCCGCCGGCCCGAGCGCGTGGTGATCGGAACGAGCCTGCAGGGCTGGCTGCTTGTGCACGCCGATCTGGCGGACGGCCGGGCGGTGCTGGCCGCGCCGGGGCCTGGCGGGGCGTTCGACGAGGATGACTTGCGGAAGTTGCTCGACGAACCGTGCGTCCGGTATCTCGCATACGAGCCGGACAACCCGGTCGATTTCGCGCCGGTGCTCGAGCTCCCCGACGAGACGAAGGCCGAGCGCCTCGGTTTCACGTTCACGCGGGTCTTCCGCTCGGGCGACGGGCGATTCGCGGTCTATCGGGTGGAGAGACCCGACTCCGCGGATTGCCTTGGTCCATAAAGCGAGCCCAAGCGACCACTTCGCGTGAAGTGGGCGACTCCGGTGACGGAAGCTGCGATCACGTTTTTCGCGTACAATATGTCGATATTCGACGTTAGAGGTTGCCGTGCAGCGCGAATCCGAACGGTTGTGGCAGACACTCGTCGCATTCTCGATGCTCGTCGCGTTTGCCGGTTGCGACTGCGGTGACAATGACGGCGATTCGCTTTCGTCGGATTCCGGCGCTACAGGCGACGACGACGCGACGGATGACGACACAGGCAACGACGATGCCGACGACGATACGTGGCCGCCGCTTCCGGACGACGACTCGGAAGATGACGACGCGGACGACGATGGGTTCGATCTCGAAGTCCACGATGCGCTGACCGCGGGGCCATCGGTCCTGCCGGGGGAGGTCGAGTCCTGCGCGATCATCGACCAGACCGAATGCCGCGGCGGCACCGAGCATGTCTGCGCGATCTACGACGCGGGCGCGGGCGATTTCACCGACGATCCGCCCGAATTCATCAAACGCATCTATCACCACGAGCGATACCACGATCTCCAGCACAAATCCGACAGCACGATGCTGACGGTTCACACAACCGCCGGCATGCCGCCGGGCACCGACCGCGACGTGTGGAGCAATCCCGCCGCGTTCGAAGAATACGCCGACTGGGGCGACGGAGCGTATTACGCGAGCATGGCGCTGTCCGCCGCGTCGCTGCGTTTCGCGGCCACCGGGACCGACGCCGATTACGCACGCATGGTCGATTACGCGAACACGCTTTTGCTCAACTGGCGCGTGACCGACGTGGCCGGCTACATGATCCGCTCGGTCGCGGCCATGCTCGACGACGGCGTGCCGATCCCGCCCGGCCACCCGGAATACAATCTGCGCGAATACAAGGAACGCACGAACCACGTGCTCTACACCCTCGCGCCCGAACTGCACGACCTCGTGCCCGCGTATTATTACGAGGGCGCGGACCTCGACCACGACACCACGCCCGATCTCGCCACGACGCCGTTGCTCGAAGGCAGCCCGAGCCAGGACGCCTATTCCGCAGCGCTGGTCGGCATGCAGCTCGCGTACGATCTGCTGCGCGGCGAGCACCAGGCCCTGAAAGACGAGATCGCCGACAACGCGGTGTGCAACGTGACGCGCCTTCGCAAAATGCGCATCACGCACCTGTCCGACAGCGCGCTGGGCCGCCTCGCCGTGCAGTACCTCACGTCGTCGGGCGGATTCCATCCGGATCCCGACGATATCGACCTGGACGGGATCGACACGATGATCGGCTACGTGCAGGAGGCGCTGCCGCCGGGCGATCCCGGCGATTTCGAATACGGCTGCCCCGCGGACCCGCCGACCGAGGTCGATCCGAAATACGATTGGGACGCGACCGATCCGCTGTTTCTGATTCGCATCGCGGACTTCGCGGCGAAGATGGCGGGCGAGGGCGATCACCCGATCGACTTCGTCTATTTCGTCTCGCACCGGGGCGGCGATGTGATCTACATGATCAACTACGCACTCTTCGCGTATCACGTCTCGGGCAACCCGAAATTTCTCGACTTCATCAAGAACCAGCTCATCGACGAGATCGACGGCCTCGCCGTACTCAACACCGCGGGGTCTTTTTTCTTAAATCCCTATTGCGGTTCGTGGATCGGCGGTGATCTTTCTCACCCGGTCATGTACGCGACGCTGCTGCACATCGACGACGATCTGGTGGCCGCCGAGCACCAGCGGGCGATGCTCGAAGAGTTCAAAGACAAGATGTTCGAAAACGACAACAACGCGTATTTCGGCATGACCTACGCCGCCACGGTCGGCGACGATGTCGATCCGCTGGTGGACGACTACGGCGAATGGGCGGCCGGGGAGCTCGACGCTTACATGCTGAATGCGGATCACCCGCTCGATCCGAAACGCAACTACAGCACCGACTACGTGGCCAATCCGCTGGCGCCGCCCTACGATCCCTCGCCGCCCACCGACGACGAAATCGCCGAGTGCGAAGCGGGACTCGAACTCTTCGGCATCCCCATTGTGCCGGGACCCGGCGTCGATCCCGACTTCACGGTGCTCTCCCGCGAGCCGCTGCCGGTGGGGCTGCGCGTGCCGCACGATCTCATCTGGCACTTCTCGCCGTTCAACCTGAAACGCAATTGGGGCGCCAACGACGGGCGCTACCAGATGACCTTCCTCGATCTCACGCTGCCGTTCTGGATCGGCCGGTACCACGAACGCATCGATTCGGGCGAAGGCATGGCACTCGCGTGGAAGGATACCGGCGGGCCGTGCGACGTCAGGGACACGCCGGCAGCGCGTCGTCCGTAGGGCATTCGCCGCCGCCCATCGTCGCCCAGTCGATCGCGAAGCCGACCGCCGCCGCCGGCAAGCCCATGTGATCGATGCCCGCCCACGCGCAGCTCTGCACGTCGATGCCCGCGGCGACCATGTCGTCATACAGGCACGCCTGCTCGACGGGCGTGCGCTGTACATCGTCGAGCCCTGAGATCATCAGCACCGGTGCGCCGTCCGAATCCATGGGCACGTCGTTTTCGGCGGTCCACTGCGTGTACGCCGCCGCCCGCGCGGTGCAGTCGGCCGTGTCGTTCAGGCAGTCCACGACCTCTTCGCGAAACGCGGGCTCGACCATCTCGCCCACCGTATCCGGCGGCGTGTAATCCGCCGTCGGCGTCGCGAGCGTCGCCGTGATGCCGAACACGCACTGCGTTTCGATCGATTCGATCAACGCGTCGGCGATGTCCGGCTGATAAGCCTCGGCGACGTGATCCAGACCGAACAGATTGGCGAAGGCCGCATACAGCGCGAGGGCGACGACCACGCGGGTGACGCCCGCGCCGGTGTCGATGGGCCAGTTCGGCAGGCGGTACGCATTGGCGGAATTGCCGTCGGGATAGTCGCCCGCGAAAGCGATCGCGGCGACGAGTTCGAGGTCGGGCTCGCCGTCGATGGCCATGCGCGCCTGCGTGCCGAGGGCCGCTCCGCCGCCCTGGCTGTGGCCCGTCACGATCACGCGGCCGTCGAGCGCGCCCGGCGTCGTCGCGCGAATCGCGGCGCGGGCCGCGTCGATCACGGAACGCACCGTGTCGGGCATGGAGCCGTAGCCCTGCGTGCCCTCGTTGCCCATGCCCGCGTAATCGGGCGCGATGACCGGCAGACCCGCCGCGACCCATGGAACGATCAGGTCATCGCTCGGGCGGAGCGTGGTGGACGGCGCGCAAAAGTCGGCGAGTCCCACGGTGCCGTGCGCGACGGCGACGATCGGGAGCGGTCCCGGCGCTGGCGAATCGGGCAGCAACAGGCGCGCGGTGCCGACGCCCGCGATGCCGTCGCGCCGCTCGGTGCGATATGCGATGCGATACGAACGATAGCCGCTCGTCACCGTGATCCCGTCGATGTCGGCGAGTCGCTCGGCCACTGTTGCGGCGTCCACCGTTTCGTCGGGCGCGCAACGCACGATCGCCCCGCGCTCGCCATCGTCAAAGGGCGGGAGGCTGCCGGGCGTGACATACACGTCGTCTTCAGAATCCACGCACGCGATGGCGAGATCCGGCGGCGGCGCATCGTCGTCCACGTCATCATCCGTCAAGTCGTCGTCGGAATCGTCGTCCGTGTCGTCGTCCGCGTCGTCGTCCACCGCCGCGCCGCGATCGTCCGATCCGCCATCCGACGCACAACCCATGACGGCGAGGTACGCAAACAGCAGGAGCAGGTGGGCGGTCTTCGTATTCATCGGAAACAGCAGGATAGCATGACCGCACGGAATTCGGTTGCGGCGTCCTAACGGTAAACGACGTCGAGAATTTCCAGGCTGCGCACGCCGCCCGGGACCTCGATGTCGACGAAGTCGTGCTTCGACTTGCCGATCAGGTGGCGGGCGATCGGCGATTTGATCGAGAGGCGGCCGTTTTCGGTGTCGGCTTCGAACTCGCCGACGATCTGGTACTCGAACTCCTCGTCCGTATTCAGATCCAGCAGACGTACGATCGCTCCGAAGACGATTCGGTCGCCGCGGATCGTGGACGTGTCGATCACCTGCGCGGTGGTGAGCAGGGCTTGAAGCTGTCCGATGCGCGCCTCGAGCATGCCCTGCGCGTCCTTGGCCGCGTGATACTCGGCGTTTTCGGACAGGTCGCCGTGCTCGCGCGCCACGCCGATAGCCTTCGACGCCTTGGGCCGCTCGAATTTGGTGAGCTGCTCGAGCGTCTGTTTGAGGCGTTCAAACCCGTGTTTGGTGATCGGAGACCGATCGGACATCCCCACTCCCTCTTTTCTGTCCGGGCCGGTGCGAACGCGTTTTATGGGTGATTTCACTCCGGATTGTCAAGAATCCGGCGAATGGAAAAGAGAACGCGGGCCGCAAGACCCGCGTTCGTTGTGTTTCCGGAAGGGGAGACGTCAGCAGCCGCAGCAGCCGCCGTCGTCATCGTCGTCGTCACCACCGCCATCGGCCGCGTCATCGTCGCCCGACGCGTCGTCGTCGCCCGCCGCGTCGTCGTCACCCGAATCATCGTCGGTGTCGTCGTCGCCCGCGTCGCCGATCAGATCGAGGGCGTCGGCCATCGAATCGAAGAGCGTGTCGGGGTTCACGACGCGCACGGCGTAGAGCCCTTCTCCCAAACCGCCGGGGACATTGGCGACCAGCGTTTCCGAGTCCGTGAACGTCACTTCTGAAATCTCGGTGTCGCCCACGAAGACCTTTGCGCCGACCGCGAAATTCTCGCCGGTGATTGTCACCGATCCGCCGGCAGGTTCCACCAATTCGCCCGGCTCGACCGCGACGATCTCGGGCTTCGCCGCGGGATTCTCGTCCATGAACAGCTGGAAGCGGTATCCCATTTCGATGTTGTCATACTCGTTCCAGGCGATCGACACGCGGTCGTGACGCATCGAGCCGCGAATGTCGAACGGCCATTGCACGTAATCGCCGTTGTCGACGTCCACATCCCGCGCCAGCGTGGGACCTTCGATGATGTCGCCATCGTAACCCAGAATCGCGTACCAGATGTCCTGATCGTAGGACGTTCCGTTCTTGTCGTTGAACACCATCAGCACGCCGCCGCCGTCGGGATTCGCGAACAGGTGCGGGTGCTGATAGTTCGTGCCGGGATCGACATTGGTCGCCGCCATCGCGACGCCGCTCGGGGCAACGGTGCTGAAGGTGAACACGTCGCCCACCGCGAAGTCCGTCCCGCCCGCCTCGATCTTGAACGCGACGGCTCCGGAATCGGAGCTGTACGCCGTTCCCGTTGTGGCGTCTTCATAGGTATCGTCCTCGGTTTCCACCGACCAGATCTCCGCACCGGGGGTCGAATCGTCCGTGCAGGTGAGCGTCCAGTTCCCCGCGGGGGCCGACAGCGAAACGCGCACATCGGTCATCGTGCCATCGCCGGTATTGCCGCCGTCCGCGTCGGGCTCGACCGGCTCGGTGAGCGCCGATCCGTCGAACCCGTTCACCGCCGGATCGAGGAGCATGACGAACAACTCCGTCTGCGATCCATCGGCCAGATAGGTCTGGAACGCGATCAGCACCCGTCCATCCGGCATCGTTTCAATGGTCTGTCGTTTGACTTCCCCGTTGATGAACACGTCCGTCGGGGCGACCGTGTAGGAGCCGTCGGACGGATCGAACGCGAAATACGTGAGGACGTTGGCGTATTCGCCGATCCAGGGTTCGGAAACGACAAGCGTGTTCACGCCGTACGACGCGGCGGACACCTCGATATCGCCGCCGCCGTAGTTGGCCATGGTGCCGCTGTCCGAATCCCACACTTCTTCGATATCGGACCACGCCTTGGACACGGGCGACCCCGTGCGGTAACCGATCGTCATGTCCGTTTCGTCCTGATAGGCTTGCCCGTTTCGCCAGACGAGCAAGAGATCGTTGTTCGGCAGGACGGTGAACTTCGGATGGACCGAGATGACCGCGTCATCTTCGGAAACCGCTTCGTCGGCCGCCTCGGAGAGGATCGGACTCGCCGTCGTCGAGAACGTGAACTCGTCGCCGTCCGCGAACGGATCGCCACTCGTATCGATTCGGAACGACACTCGGTCGACACGCGGATTATCCACATTGTAACTATAGCTGTCGGCGGGATACAGCACATCGTCCGTCGCGACGAGTTGGGTCCCGCTCACCGAGCCTTCCACGTCCCAATCCGTCGCGCCGCGGCTCACGGTCCAGTCTTCCGTACGCGTGACCATCGCGCCGCCCCAGACCTGGTCGATCGTGCCGTCGCCGGCGTTTCCGCCATCGGCGACGGGCGTCGTGGCGGTGGCGTTGGCGTCGCTGCCGTCCTGCGGATGCTGCGACGGATCGATGACGCCGATCAGCACCTCGCCCTCGCCCTGGTGCCAGACCACCGCGATGCGAGGATCGTCGCCGACGCCGTCCACGAATGCGACTTCCATGCGGGCGACCCACTGCCCGACCGTCAGGACCGTCTGATCGATCAGGATATTTCCTTCGGAATCCACCATGAAATACACCATCTGATCCCAGCCGGACCAACCCAGCTCAGCGGTGTCGTCCGCTTCCATCTTGTAAAACGCGTGGATGTTGCCGGACGGATCTTCCAGCAACGCGGGATGCGTATCCCCATCGGAGACCATGGAAGGGTCGGAATTCAGGGTCAGGACGTCCGCGCCGGCCGAAAGCGGCCCGCCGAACGCGAGCAAGGCCAACGTCACACACACAGCGATTCGCCACGCGGCCATGAAAACTCCCAAGGGTGAAGGTTTTTCGGTCTCAAGAACGATATTCTAGATTGGCGGATGAAAAACATGATCCGCGCCATATTCTCCCCTTCGCACCGTCGAAATTGGTCAAGGCGAACGAAGGGCTCAAACGCCGAACGCGGGCCGCAAAGCCCGCGTTCGAAGTATTTCGGAATTGTGGGACGTCAGCAGCCGCAGCAGCCGCCGTCGTCATCGTCGTCGTCATCACCGCCATCGGACGCGTCGTCGTCGCCGGACGCGTCGTCGTCGCCGCCCGCGTCGTCGTCCGAATCGTCGTCCGAATCGTCGTCCGAATCGTCGTCGCCTGACGTCACGATCGTGAGCGCGTCGTCGAGCGTGCCGAAGAGCGTGTCGGGGTTCACCACACGCACCGCGTAGGTGCCCTCGCCGATCCCGGCGGGGACGGTGGCCGTGAGATTCTCGGCGTCGGTGAACGTGACGGCCGTGGCTTCGTTGTCTCCGACGAACACCGCCGCTCCATCGACGAAGTTTTCGCCGACGACGGCGATGTCGCCGCCGGTCGCGTCGTCGAGTTCGGCCGGCGTCACCGAGGTGACGATCGGCGCATCGGCAGGGATGTCGCTGAGGAATAGTTGGTGCTTCAGGCCGCTCGTGACGCCGTCGTTCTCGTTCCACATCAGGATGACCTGATCGTGGGCCATCGAACCACCCATGTCGTACGGCCATTCCATGACATCGAGGTCGCCGTCGTTGTCGATATTGGCGGCCTGCGTCGGCTCTTCGATCTGCGCGCCGTCGTAGCCGTAGATCGCGTAATACGGCTGGTTTTTGCCGGCGTTGTCGTCATCCTTGTGCAGAACGGCGAGCAGGATGCCGCGCCCGCCGGGGTTCATGTAGAGGCGCGGGTGGTGCATGACTTGACCGTCGTCCACGGCCGTCGGGCCCGACACCACGGCGGTCGAGGCGGTCGTCGAGAAGGTGAACGTGTCACCCACGGCGAAGTCCGTGCCGCCCGCCTCGATCACGAAACTGATCGCGCCCGAATCGGTGAAGTAGTAAATGCCGGTCTCCGCGTCCTCATACGTATCGTCCTCGGTCTCGACGGACCAAATTTCCGAGCCGGCTGTCGTGTCGTCGGTGCAGGTCACGGTCCAATTCGCCGTGGGCGCGATGAGCGAGGTTAACACGTCGGACATCGTGCCGTCGCCGGTGTTGCCGCCGTCCGCGTCGGGCACGACATCGGGCGTCAGCGTGTCGCCGTTCAGGCCACCCGCCGCCGGATCGAACACCATTGTGTAGGTGTCGGTCAGGCTGTCGCCGATCATGTAAGATTGAAACGCCACGAGCACATTGCCGTTCGGCAGATTCACGAATGATCGACGTTTCGCCTTGTCGTTCATGAACACATACGTGCGGGCGACGACTGGGTCGAAGGTTCCGGATTCCACTCGTTCGTAGGAATGGAGTTCGATCGCATTGCCGTCGTTATCTCCCAGATAATCGGGGACGACAGTGTACATGAAATCCAGGTAATCCCCCGTGACCGAAACCTGGAAATCACCGCCGCCGTAATCGGCGTAACCGCCCGCCGACGGCGTTTCACTGATGGTCTGGGTTGCGCCGAACGACTTGGAGAAGTCGCCGAAGCGACCGACGATCGCCTGATCGGCGCCTTCGTCATACGTGTCGCCGTAACGCCACAACACGCCCAGTTCGCCCGACGGCATGTGGACGAACTGGCCGTGAACGTCGCGGAATGCGTCGCCGTCATCCGAGAACGGATCCTTCGTCGCCTGCACGAGAATGGGGCTGGCCGTGACGGAGAACGTGAACTTGTCGCCGTTCACGAACGCATCACCCGAAGGCGTGATATAAAAGGCCACCGGATCGGCATCGAGAAACGAGCCGGAGGTGCTTTCCGCGTCGTAGGGGTACCAGTAGTCGGTGTCCGCACGGCTGTCGAGCTCTCCGGAGACGGAACCCGTGACGCCCCAATCCGTCCCGTCGAATTCCACGTCCCAGTCCTCGGTCGGCGCGGCGAGCATGCCCGGCCAAACCTCGTCGATCGATCCGTCGCCGGTGTTGCCGCCGTCCGCCGCGGGCGTCGTCGCCGTCGCGTTTGCGTCGCTGCCGTCCATGGGATGCAGATAAGGATCGATGATCGCAAGCTGAATCTCGCCGACGCGCTGGTGGTACAGGATGGCGATTTCGGTGCTCGCCCATGTCGGATCGATCGGCGCCATTTCCGCACGACCGGCGCGACGGCCGACCGTCAAGAACGTCTTGTCGATGAGGATGTTTCCTTCCGAATCGGTCATATAGTAGACGAGCATGTCGTCCGTGCCCCATCCATCTTCCACGCTGCTGTCGAGCTTCGTCAGGATGTGGATGTTGCCGTTGGCATCTTCCAACACGCGCGTGTGCATGTAGCCGTAGCTGTTGCTCTCGTCATCGGGGTTGAGCGTGATGACCGCCGCCATCGAGCTGCTGGCCAGCAGGGCCACCAGGACGCACACAAATCCCAGCGCAAAACTCCTCATCCGCATCGCGTGATGCCTCCTCAAAGCAGGTTTTCGAGACCCTCCCAAAATAGCGGGTCTGCTCACTTTTGTTTCATGATTCGCGTCATATTACGTCGTTTGTGGCGGAAAATCGGCCGATCCAACGCCCCGTTGTCAATCGCCAAGCCGCCTAATAGCATTGCACGGCATGCGTTTTCGGTCGGTTGTAATTGCGCTCACGTTGCTGGCCGCCACGGCGTTCGCCGCTCCCGCGCCCGCGTGGGAAGAGGTCGTGGGACTGCGTTTCGAGGAACGTGGCGACACGCGCGGGCTGCTGCTGGCCCTGGACCGTCAAGCCGCCCACCTCGCCAAGTCGCCGGGCACGGCGGTGCGGATCGGCAACAGCCGCGTCACGCACCGCCAGCTCCTCCACGGCGTGCGCACGCTCCAGCGGCTCGTGATGGAATACCCGGACCCGACCGCGCTCTCCGATCAGGTGAACGCGCACTTTAGGGTATATCGCACCAGCCACCCGGAGCGCGCGGGCAAGGCGCACTTCACTGCCTATTACGACTCGGTGCTCGAGGCGTCGCCCGTTCGCACCGGGGCGTTCCAGTATCCGCTCTACGCGCGGCCCGGCGATCTGGCCGAAAAAAACGGGCGGTCGTGGCGCAAGGTCGGCGAGGCGCTGGTGCCGTATCACACGCGCCGCGAGATCGAGGAGGGCGGCGCGCTCGCAGGACGCGGGCTCGAGATTGCGTGGGTCGCCGACTACGTCGAACTGCACTATCTGCACATCCAGGGTTCGGGCCGGCTGCATTTCCCGGACGGCTCGGTGAAAACGGCGCATTTTTCCGGCACGAACGGCTATCCGTTCCAGAGCGCGGCGAAACTGATGATCGACGCGGGGCTGACTTCGGGCGGCTATCTCGCGGTCAAGCAGTGGATGCGCGAACACCTCGACGTGGCCACACCGTATTTTTGGCGCAATTCGCGCTTCATCTTTTTCCGCCTGTCCGACGAAGAGCCCTCCGGGGCCGCGGGCATCCCCCTCACGCCGGGGCGCACCATCGCCACGGACAAATCGATATATCCCTCGGGCGCCATCGCCTTCGTGCGTTACAGCGCTCCGGTCATCGACGACGCGGGCAAGGTGACCTCGACGGTCATGACCTCGCGGTTCGTCACCGACAACGACACCGGCGTGGCGATCGTCGGCCCGGGCCGCGCCGACCTGTACGTCGGCACCGGGGCCAAGGCCGAGATGCTCGCCGGCGCGACCAACACCTTCGGCGAGATGTATTATCTGATTCCGAGGTGAGCGGCGTTCGGGGACACGCCCGCCCGCGAACGGTCGCGGCTCTGTCGCGGCAATGCGGCAACGTCGCAAACGCACGTTTCGATCCGACTACGGCGTCAGATGCTCCGAACGCGTGGCGAAGATCATCAGGTCCATCACGTTGGTGTTGGTGGCCGTGGCGGTGGTGAGCTGATCGCCGAGCGCGGCGAAAAACGTCCCGGTGTCGTGCGCGTCCATCGCGGCATCGGCATCGAGCCCGGCCTCGGTTGCACGCGCGAGCGTCGTCGGCGTGACGATCGCCCCGGCCGCGCCGGTGTTGCCGTCCGCGCCGTCGGTGGCGAGCGAATAAAACACCTGATGCCCGCCGTCGGGCGCGATGCGCTTCGCGACGAGCAACGCGAGTTCGTGGTTGCGTCCGCCCTTGCCCGCGTCCTCCCCCACGCGGACCTGCGTCTCGCCGCCGGCGACCAGCGCGGCATAGGGCCCGGCGTCGCGCCGATGCGCGCGCCACAGCGCCACCAGACGATTCGCGGCGGATTCCACGTCGCCCGCGAGGTCCTCGGGCGCGACGAAGACCGCGTAGCCGCGTTCTCTGAGGCTGTGCGCCGCCGCTGTTCGGGCGAGGGCGTTGTCGGCGATGAGGTGGAAGCGATCGCGCCAGTCGGCGTCTTCACTCGGCTTGAGCGTCTCGCCGCCGGTCTCGCGCAGCGCCGCGATGGCCGGCTCGGCGAGGTCGGCGTCCACGTGGCGGCGCAGCGCCACCTCGGCCTCCGCCGTCGACGTGGGGTCGGGCACGGTGGGCCCCGAGCCGATGTCCCATGGGTACGAACGCGGCACGTCGCTGATTGCGAAGGTCACGACGCGCGCCGGACCGAGCCGTCGGCGCAGCCCACCGCCCTTCACCCGTGACAGATGGCGGCGCACCGTGTTGATCTCGCCGATCGGCGCGCCGCTACGCACGAGCGCATCCACGATGCGGGCTTTTTCGCGGGGCGGCAGGCCGGCGATGGAATGCGTGAGCAGGGCCGAAGCGCCGCCGGAGATCAGGACGATTGCCAGCGTCTTCGGTTTCGCCGCGCCCGCCGCCGCCATGACCAGATGCAGCGACGATCCGCCGCTGTGCTGGCCTGGCACCGGATGCTCGCCGGGCAGGACGGTGATGTGCGGGATGTTCACCTTGGCCGCCTCTTCGGGCGAGAGCGGCGCGATCACGCACCCCTCGGCGACGCGATCGCCGAACAGATCCGACGCTTGCCGCGCCATGGCGACGGCGGCTTTGCCCGCGCCGAGCACGACGAGGCGGTCCCAGGTCGCGGGTTGGATATCGAGCGTCGCCGTGGTGATGCGCCGGCCCTCGACGCCGATCGCCGCGCGCAGCGCCGTGCCCCCGTGCGCCGCCGCGAGCGCGAGATCGCCCGCCTTGAGCACGTGCGCGTAGAGCGCCGCGTCGGTCGGATCGAGCGGCTTGTGCCGGGGGGCGAGTGCCATGCCCACAACTTTGCGCCGGGCGGCCTTCGGAGTAAACTGGCTCCTTTTCTTGGGCGCGAATTGGGGGATTTTGCGCGAGATGGGCGAGACGGACGCCATCAGGCTGACCGAGGACGATCGGGCGATCGTGCGCGAGGAGGAAGACCTGCTCGCGTCGGTGCACGCGGCGCTGCGCCGCGCACGGATGTCCGGGGCGGTCGACACCGCACCGATCCACGGGCGGCTGCGTCATCTTCGCGACGAGGCCGCGCTCGCCTCGGTGAGCGACCTTCCCGCGATCTTCGACCAGCTCCATTCGCATCAGGCGCTCGCGTCGCATCGGTTCGGCCAGACGCTGCCCGACGAACGCTCGCCCTACTTCGCCCGCATGCGCCTGCGCGAGGGAAACACCGCGCGCGACGTTCTGCTGGGACACGCGTCATTCATCGACCCGCGCGGCGGCGTGACGGTCATCGATTGGCGGCATGCGCCCGTGTCGCGCATCTTCTACAACTACCGCGAGGGCGACGAATACGAGGAAAAGCTCCCGGGACGCACCGCGTCGGGCGTGGTCGAGGTGCGCCGCGTGATCACCGTCGAGGACGGCCGGCTCATGCGCATCACCATGCCGGGCGGCTCGCTCGTGCGCGAGGGCGTCCATGCGTGGCGGCGCGAGGGCCCGCGCGAGCTGCCGCGTCTCGCGGGAGGCCAAGGCAGCGCCGAGCGCGGCCGCACGGTCGGCGGATTCGGCGCGGGGCGACTCGGCACGGGGCAGTCGGGGCGTGCGCTCGCGCAGGTCGCGGCGCTGCTCGACCGCGAACAGTTCGCGCTGCTCGAGGCCGAGGCCGACGCGTCGCTGCTGGTGCTGGGCGGTGCGGGATGCGGCAAAACCACCGTCGCGCTGCACCGGCTCGCGGCGCTCGCCTACCGCGACCGCAAGCGATTCGCCGCAAAAAAGATGCTTGTCATTGTGCCCGAGCGCGGACTCGTGCGTCTGTCGCAAAAGCTCCTCGCGGGCCTCGGCATGTCCGAGGTGCGCGTCACGACCTTCGACGACTGGATTCGCGGGCAGGCCCGGATGCTGTGCCGCGACCTTCCCCGGCGCATCTGCGAATCGACTCCCGCGCGCGTGATGCGCTTCAAACGCCACGGCGCGGTGCTGTCGGTTCTGGGCGACTTCGTGCTCCGGCGCGAGACCGAGATCGCCGAGCGCCTGCGCCGCAAGCTGATCGACACGCCGCAGGTGGCGGACGAATTTTCCCGCGCGCGCGGCCCGAACCCGGCCGCGAAACTGATTCATGTCGAACGGCGATATCGCGAGTCGGGCGAAAACGAGCCCTACGACCCGAAGCGCGAGATCCTCGCCGCCGAGGTCCGCCGCGTGCTCGCCGCCGAACGCGACCGGCTCGAGGCGCTCGACGCGGACCGCATCGACCTGTTCTCCGACCGCGCGATACTGGAACGCATCGTCGCCGCGTCGAACGGCGATCTAACGCCCGGGATGATCGACGAGGTGCTCGCGCACACGCGGTTGCAGGCGATGGATACCGAAAACGTGCGCTACGCGGATATCGACGGCGAGCGCCTGAAGACGGTGGACGGGCGCTCGCTCGACGACGGCACGCCCGAGGCCAAGGCGGGCACGATCGACGTGGAGGACTACGCGATCCTGCTCGAACTCCTGCGACGCAAGACGGGGCGCGTGCAGACCTCGGCGGGGCGGCTGCATAGTTACGCGCACATGGTGGTGGACGAGGCGCAGGATCTCGCGCCCGTGGAGCTGCGCGCGCTGGGCGAGGCGTTGCGCGAAGGGGCGTCGGTGACCATTGCGGGCGACGCGGCGCAGCAGATCGACGTGTCGTCGTGCTTCGAGTCGTGGGAGCGCGTGCTGCGGCTGCTCGGCGTCGAGTCCGACGCGACCGCGCATCACTTGACCACGTCCTACCGCTCGGCGCGACCGATCGCGCTTTACGCGCACGGCATCCTCGGTCGCCTCGCGCCGCCCGAGCCGCCGCGGACCGTGCGCGACGGCGCGCCGGTGCAGCGCAGCGATTTCCCCAACGAGGGGCACACGACGGTGTTTCTGGCCGAGGCGCTGGCCGACCTGATGGACCGGGAGGGCTCGGCGAGCGTGGCGGTGATCGCGCGGCGGCCGTCCACCGCGGCGCGCATCGCCGACGCGCTGCGTTCCGTGCCGAAACTGCGGCACGTTGTCGCGGGCGAATTCCCCTTCACGCCCGGCATCGACGTGACCGACGTGCATCAGGTGAAGGGGCTGGAGTGGGATTACGTCGTCATCCCCGATGCGAACGCCAACGACTACCCCGACACGCCCGAGGCGCGCCGCCTGTTGCACGTCGCGACCACCCGCGCCATTCACCAGCTCTGGCTGATCTCGGTCGGCAAGCCGTCGCCGGTGCTGCCGTCGGAAGTGTAGATCGCGCCCGCAGCGACCTACCACGTCCCCGCGATCGCGACGCCGTTCGGCGTGACCAGCACGTTCCACGTCGGTGTGGGCGATACCGACGTGGCATTTGTCCCGCGCGAATATGCGTCCCAGGCGCGGATGGCGGCCCGGGGCTGCGTGAAGATCATGATCTCCGAGATCGTGAACGATCCGACGCCCTGAGCGATGGCATCGGTCGTTTGCCCGCGCGCGAGCAGGATTCCGCCCGACGCGACCGACAGCAGCGCGCACCCCACGTGATTCTTCCAGTCGATGCCCTTGCGTTCGCCGACGGCGGCGCGGCGCAGAAGGTCCTCGGCGCGCGCGAGTTTTTGCCGCCGCTCGTCGGGAGTCGATTCGGGCCAGGCGCGCATGCGATCGGCGGCGACGTGGCTGACGAACGGCCCCGTGATGCCCAGATGCACCACGCCGATCCCCGCCATGGCTCCGCTCACGCCGCGGGCCCAGCGCTCGTCCTCGATGGGCGCGCCGATCGCCGCGACGCCGTTGCCGACGAGCATGAGCGAGTTGAAGAGCAGCCAGCTCCGCCACCAGAGCTGGGCGCGGGGCTCGGCGTTGTCGAACCGCGACTGGATCCATTCGAGGTTTTGGGTGACGTCAGCATCGGTGGGTGATTCGGTAGCGGTCGCGCTACGAGCGAATAGCGGCGCGATCGCAAGCACGATCAGCAGCGTGCAGAGGATTCGGGAACATCGCACGGGTCGCGGCACGGCGCCGGGTGTGCCACGAACAGGCCGCGAACGCAAACCGGGCGGCCCGCCTACATCGCCAGGCGGATATCGCGCTTCGCGCGCTCCTTGCCGAGGACGCTGATGACGGTTTCGTCGTAGGGCGTCGCCTGGATCTTCTTCGCGTCCTCGTCGATGAACGCCATTGTGGTCTCGATGCCGTACGCGCCGAGAATCTGCTTGACGCGGCCGAAGTGCTCTTCGATCGATTCCTTGACCGAGATAAAGCCGTGCTCGGCCGCCTTGCCGCGCTCCCAGAACGCGACCGGATTGATGTCGAAGAACGTGATGTCGTGGATGTCGGGCTCGATGAGGATGATGTCGCCGCGAAACGCCGGGTTTTGCGCGTAACGCAGTAGCGCGTGTTCGAGCCGGTAGTGCAGCAGCGCGCGGAACGCCTGATTGAGCACCGCGAAAAACCCGCCGTCGGACAGGTATTTCTTGTCGGCGAGGTAAGTGCCCATCTCCTTGTAGTAGCGGATGAGCAGGCGGTTGTGCAGCGGGCGGAACGGATTGTAGACGATGACGAGTTCCGCGCCGTGGTCGATCGCCACGTCGATGTTCGCCGTGGTCGTGACGCCGCCGTCGAGGTACTCGTGGCCCTTGATGCGCGCGGGTTTGAAGAAGCCGGGCAGCGCCGTGCTCGCCTGCACCGCCTCGCTGATCGTCAGGCTGTTGTCCTCGTCGTGCCCGAAGACCACGCGGTCCGCGGAGTCGAGGTTCATCGCCGTGATGTAGAGCGCCTTGCGCCGGCGGTAGTACAGCTCGGCGAAGTCGTTCTTGCGGTTGTTGCGTTCGAAATTCTTGCGGATGTATCGCTCGAGGGAGCGGTTGTCGAAGACGCCCGACGGCAGGTACTTGAGCGGGCTCGACACGTGCGAGCTGGCCATGGTCACGCGCGTGAGCACCTTCATCAGGTCGTCGGTGCGGCGCCAGTTGGGCTTGCGAAGGAAGCGCGCGAGGGTCGACCAGTAGCGGTGCTCCGGATTGAACAGCCCCGTGACGAGGTTGATGGCGAAGCGCGGCGCGGCGGTTGTGCCGTCGTAGACGAGTTCGAGCGGCTTGCTGATGTATTCCGAGATGTTCGGGTTGTAGAAGTCGAGGGGCTTGAGCTGGCTGATGATGTTGCTGCGTCCGTCGAGGCTCTTGAGCAGCTCCTCGACCGAGATGCCGTGGGCCACCGGCGCGGCGATGAACGCCCCCGCGGACAGACCGACGAAGATGTCGAAGTCGGTCACGTCTTTGTTGATCATCAGGTTGTTGAGGGCCTTGAGCCCGGCCAGCGTATAGGATCCGCCCGAGATGGCGCCGCCGGCGAGGACGAGGGCGACCTTGGCGTGGGGACGCTTGATGGCCAAGTCGCTCTTCTGGACGAAGGTGATTCCCATGAACCTTCACTCCGTGTTTCGCCCGCGACGATTCGCCGCAGGGGCGAGTTCGCGACGGATCTTACGGGCCGCGTCGCCGTCCGTCAATCGAAAATCGTCGGCACAGCAGTTCGGTAACCACTGGATTTTTCAAAGAAATTTTGATTTCGCGAGAATATCTTGACGCACCGCGTTTCCACATCCTCTCTTATCGACAGATCGGCGCATCAGCTTGATTCGAGGTGAATGAATCGTTACGGCGAGACGGATCTGGTCAGCCAGTCATCCCAGATGGCTGCGGAGACTTTCGGATTATGTTCGTAATCCAGTATCCCCATGGACCCCCACGCCAACCAAGCGGAAAGCCAGCCCGGCCCCATCGCGTCCATGACGTCGTAGATCGCGCACCACTCCAAACCGTAGTCGCACGGGCATTCGGCCAGAACCCCGTCCGGCAGGAAATCGACGAGCGACCACCACACGACGAGATCGGCGTGGGCGGTTTCGGCCTCCGCGAGCAGGAAGTCGAGGAAGCCCGACTCGTCGGCATCGTCAAAAACGAAGAGCGGCGTGCACACGTCGTCGATCGGCTGCGTGATCGCACGATTCGACTGCCCGGTTTCGGCGATCATGATCCGCTCTCCGGTCGCCATCGCGACATCGGCGAAAAGTCCCTCGGGCGGATGCTCCGGGTCGTCGACGAAAAACATGGGATAAGCGCTCAGGGCCATCCGGTCGCGCTTCACGTCCCCGATCGTCGCGAGCTGCGCGTCGAGGCAACTGTGGTCCAGCAACTCGCAGGGACCGAAAGCACCCGTGTCCCAGAGCTGCTCGAGCACGAAGGTGGGGAAGATCGGGATTTCCGGGGCGAGTTCGCGCGCTTCGTCGTACAAGTCGTTGGCGAAGTCGATCAGCGCGCCGTATCCCTCTTCGCAAAAGTGATCGAACAGGTTCAATTCGATGACGTGCGTGAAAAAATCGGGCTCAAACAGGTCGATCATGTACGCCATGTAGTTGGCGTACGCGGTGCGGTAGCGCGCGGCGTCGGGCGCGGCGGCGAAATCGTAACACGGGTCGTTCCAGTCCGCGACCGTAATGAGACGGCCCTCACCGTCCACGTCGGGGTACGGCGCGAGCCCCGTGCGGTTGCCGTCGAGCGGCGTCAAGGACAGGTAGATCGGCACGCCGAGCGCCTCCACGACGCTCTTCGCCGCGTTCATGGTGTCGATCCACACCTGCGGTGGGTCCTCGCCGTCGGCAAACTCTTCCCACGGCACACCGAAGAACGAATCCATGTGCAGCGAGACCGCATCCACGCGTCCGTCGAATCCCGCGAAGTCGAATACGGTTTCCACGTGGTACGGTTCGATTTGGTACTGCATCGGCGCGGCGGCCATGCGGAAGGGCCGCGTGGGCCCGGCGTCGTCACCCGAGTCGTCATCCGAATCGTCATCCGCAACATCGTCGTCGATGAGGTCGTCGTCCGCGTCATCGTCTTCGGAATCGTCGGTCGGCGAGGTGTCGTCGTCTCCCGAATCTCCGCCCGAACACGCGACGCACGCCGACAGCAGAAAGATGACGGCGAGACTCAAAGCACGAAGGACGAGGCGATTCATGAGGCCATCTTACCGCTCGACTCGTTCGAACTCCACCGCGCACGCAGGTCGAGTCGTTACAAAAAGAGAACCCCCGCCCGGTGAGGGGCGGGGGTTCGTGGATTCGCGGAGGGGCGGACTAGAACAGACCGGTGAGGTCGAGGTTCGTCCACAGGTTCACGGCCGAGATGTCAAAGGACATGACGTCGAGCGGGTTGTAGTCGTCACCGTCGAAGCCGTCGGGCATGGACGCGCCGACCACGACCACGATGTCCGCGGCGGACGGAGCGGCGCACGCGCCCTCGGGCACCACGAACGAGGTGTCGGTGCCGGGCACCTGGGCCAGGAGCTGCTCGCACGAGGTGTCATCCGGCACGTAGATGATCTGATACACGTCGGGCGTGTCGCCGGACTCGAGCGCCCACTCGATGGTCGAGGTCGCCTCGTCCCACGAGCAGTTGCCGCTGTCGAACGCGGGCAGGAAGTCGGCGCCGCCGTCGAACGAAACGCCGCCGGTGAACTCGTCGATGCTCTCGGCGTACTTGATCGCGAACGAGAAGTTCGCGCTTGTGAAGCCGGACTGGAGCAGGTCGGTGGCGCCCAGGACCGCCATGTAGTCGGCGTTCGGCACGTCGGCGTAATCGACCGCCGTGGAGCCGCTGTCGACGATGCCGATGCCCAGGGGCAGCAGCGCGCGGTTCGGGATTTCCGCCGCGAGGATGGCGAGGTAATCGTAGTCGCCATCGGCGTTGGCGAGGTTGACGTCGAGCTCGGCCTTGGCCTGCGTGTCCTGCACTTCGATGTCGGGAGCACCCGTGCCGTCCCAATCGGGAACCGCGCCCGCATAGGAGAACGACATGCCGTCGTTGATCAACGGCGTCACGAGCGGCGCGATGCAGGTGAGGATGTCGGGCTCGGTCCCGATGCAGGCGATCAGGTCGGTGATTGCGCCAAGGTCGCTGAGGATCGAGCTGATGAGCACCTGGATCACGAAGCCTTCGATCGGACTCGTGGTGGCGTCGCCGTTGACCGGCACGACGTACTGCTCGTTCTCGCCGCTGGCTTCGAAAACGCCGGGAATGGCGAGGTTGAGGTTCGGCAGATACACGTTGGCCGGAATCTCGGTGACCTCGGGGCCGTCGCCGGTGTCGAGGGTCAGGTCGAAGTTCGAGCCCGCGAGCAGGCCGTAGAAGTCCGTGTAAAGGATCGACTCGCGGGAGACGCCCGGGAGCGCGACGCCCAGCGTGACCGGGGTCGAGAAGAGCTGGAGCAGGTTCGGGTTCGTCAGACCGAGCGGCGTGCCGCCTTCGGTGAAGTCGCCGGGGTCGGAGTCGGTGTAGCTGGCCGTCGAGTTGCACTTCAGGCGGAACACCATGGTGGCGGCGTCGGCCTTGTACGACCAGGACCAGCAGTCGGTCGCGGTCGCCGTCACAGTCTGGGCCGCGTCGACGATCGCCAGTTCGGCCATGCCGTCGGAATCGGTGGTGTCGGTCGCGTCGCCGTCATTGAGAATCACGGTCGCGTTCTCGATTGGGTCGCACGACAGGTCGTCGTACACGTACACGGTGATCGTCGAGCCGATCGCGCCGCCGCTCACGCCCGCGGGCTGCGTGGTGTCGCACACGAGCGAGTCGTACTCGACATCGGCGTCGTCGTCGGTCGTGTCGTCGTCGGTGGTATCGTCGTCGGTGGTGTCGTCATCGGTGGTGTCGTCGTCGGTCGAATCATCGTCGGTCGAATCGTCGTCGGTGGCGTCGTCGTCCGCCGGCGCGCTGTCGTCGTCGTCATCGTCGTCACCGCAACCGCAACCGGTCGCGAAGGCGAACATGGCGATCGCCAGCATCAGGATGAACCATTTTTCCTTCATCTCGTACTCCCTTCCGTAAAACGGTGTTCGGGGTTTCGTGCGGCGCATCGCGCCGCGAACCGGGAAAGTGGGTTTGGAATTACATGGGAACTCTGGAGCCGATTCCGGGACATCGGGCACACGTGGCCGCACCTCCTTGGCGTACGGTTCAACGGGTTGTCGTTAGCCCCAGGAAAATGGCGGATGGCGCATCATTCAAGTGACTCGACTATCCGCCCCCCATGGAGAAAAGTCAAGAAAGATCTGAAGGTGAGGACCGGCGGAAATCTCGAATTCCCGGCCCGCGCTGCGGATTTCGTCCGGGGCTTTCGGGATCTCACGCGAACGACGACGAAACTTCACGCGTCCGACGCCGGGGCCGATATCGACGCGGTGCGATGCGCCGCATGTTCTCGCGCCTCCCGCGCGGTATAATGCCACCCATGAAAGTGCGTCTGGTCATCGCGATGTGCCTGGTCTTCTGGACGCTCCCGGCTCGTGCGCAGGACGGTTTCGCTCTCGACGCGACGCGCATCGACGCGTCGGGATTCGACCTCGACCTGCGCGTGACGGACTGGTCGATCGAGCGCGACGGCGCGTTCACGCGCGTCGTCATCCCGGGCGCGGGATCGACGGGCACGATCGGCGGCCCCGAGCTGCCCGCGATTCGCCGCTGGATGCAGGTGCCCGACGGGGCGACGATCCGCGTCCGCGTCATCGCGGTCGAAACCATCTGGGTCCCCGTCGGCCTGATCGCGCCGCGCCGCGATTTCACGACGGACCTCGAATCCCCTGCGACTCTTGCGTTCGATCCGCACGCATACTTCGCGCCGGACCGCTCCGAGCCGATCGTCCGCGCGGGACGGGGTGCGGTGATGGGCGGCGTGCGCGCCCGGACCCTCGCGATCGATCCGGTGATCTACGACGCCGCGCGTGGGGAGGCCGAGATCGTCACACGGCTGCGCGCCGAGATCCGGTTCTCGAAACCGCTGACGATCATTCGCGGCAGGTCGAAAGCGCAACGCCTCGCGGCGACCCTCCTGAACTTCGACCCCCTTCGCTTCGCGTCCGCTCCGGCGCGCGATGACGCGCCCGTCACACTGGTGCTCCACGACGACGCCTTCGAGGGCGATGCGTCGCTCGATGACCTTGTCGCGGCGCACGAAACCGAGGGACCGGTCGAAGCCGTCGCGGTTGCCGACGGCGCGGACCCCGAGGCGATTTACGCGACCATCGCGTCCGCCTACGCGGCGAGCGATCCCCCGGTGCTCACGACCGTTCTGCTGGTGGGCGACGCGAGCGCGACGGGGATTCCGTTTCGCATGGGCACGACGGGCCGCATCGCCGACGCGCCGTATTCCTTTCTCGACGGCGACGATTTGCTCGCCGATGTCGATCTCGGCCGCCTGCCCGCAAAGGACTCCGACGAGCTCGCGAATATGACGTCGAAGACGCTCGCGTGGCTGGACGGCGATCTGCTGGATGGCGACTGGCTGTCGCGCGCTTTGCTCGTCGCGCACGCGCAGGGCTATCCGTTCAAGTACACCGCCGCGTGCGAAGAGATTCGCACGGCCGCGTACGCGCTGCCGCCGCCCGATTTCGTCCCGGTGTATGGCGGCGAGGGCGCGACGAACGCCACGCTGCTCGCGGCGATCGACGACGGGGCGTTCCTCATCACCTATCGCGGCCATGGCCTGGTCGAGGAATGGGCCGAGTGGTCGTCGGAGGAAGAGGATTTCGATGTGGACGACGTGGCGCTGATCGACACGGGCGGTCGGCCCGGCGTGGTGCTCGACGTCGCCTGCGACAACGCGGACTTGAATCAGGAAGACCCGAGTTTCGCCGAGGCGTGGATCGCGCACCCCGACGCGGCGGTCGCGTTTCTCGGATCGGTCTACGCCAGCTACACGGTGCCCAACGACCAGTTCTCGCGGTTCCTGTTTACGGCCATGTACGACGACGGCCTTGCGCGCCTCGGCGACATCCTCGCCGTCGCCAACGCGAATCTGGCCGCATATTACGCCGACGACGACATGTACCGGCCCTACGCGAACAAGAACATCGAGATGTATCTGTGGCTCGGCGATCCCGCCATCGAGTTGCCCATCGACCGGCTCGTCGCGCCCGACGACCTCGCCGCGCGCGCGACCACGTCGCGCTCCGTATTGGTGACGTGGCGCGATCGCGCCTTGAACGAAGTCGGCTACCGCGTATGGCGGCAGGCCGCGCACGAAAAAACGCCGCGTCTCGTGGGCGAGGTCGGCGCGGACCGCGTGCGGTTCGAGGACCGGCTCGTCCGGCGCGGCGTACGCTATTCGTATTCGGTCGAGGCGTGGCGCGACGCCGAGTCGAAGATGTCGCGGCGTGCCGCCGTGGTGCGCGTGCCCTAGCCCCGGCTTTCACCGCACCGCGAGGAAGGGCCCCAGAATCATCGCGTCGATGCCCGAGGCGACGAAGGCGCGGACCGCGTCGCCCGCGCCGCAGACGATGGGCTCCTCGTGCATGTTGAAGCTGGTATTGATGAGGCTGGGGATGCCGGTGCGCCGGTGGTAGGCGGCGAGAATGGCGTACGCGCCGGGGTTGTCGCGCCCGCGCAGGAGCTGCGGCCTGGCGGTGCCGTCCACGTGCGCGCCGCCGGGCGAAACGACACGGAATTCATCGCGGGCGTCGTAGGCGATCGTCATGAAGCGCCCCGCGCGAACGCCCTTGGCAAAATCGCGAAAACACGCGGGCGCGTGCTCTTCCAACGTGATCGGCGCGAAGGGCATGTAGTGCGCGCGGCGCAGTTTTTTATTGAGCCAGTCGCCGATCGTCGGGTCGGTCGTCCGGGTGAAGATGCTGCGGTTGCCCAGCGCGCGCGGGCCGTATTCCATCGCGCCGTCCACGCGCGCCACGACCTGCCCGGCGGCGAGCCGGTCGGCGGCGGCGGCGGCGATGTCGCCGGGGCGCGTGAAGGGGATGCCCGTCTCACGCAGCGCGGCCTCGCACTCGGCCTCGGTCGGCGCGGGGCCGAGGAAGACGCTTTCGAGTTCGAAAGGCCGGACGTGTCGTCGCGCCGCGATCGCGTGCAGCGCCGCGCCCAGCGCGATCCCCTGGTCGCTCATGGCGGGGTGAATCCACACTGCATCGACGCCCTCCATGCGCATGATCTCCTGATTCACGCGCACGTTGGCGAAACAGCCGCCGGCGAGGGCGACGTTGCGCCGGCCCGTCGCCGCGATCGCCGCGCGCACATATTCGATCAGCGCGTCCTCCAGCCGCCGCTGCGTCGCGGCGGCGATGTCGTAACGCGCGTGCGCGCCGAGCTCCGGGAAGGGTGGCGTCCCGCGCGAGCGCCACACGCCGAAGGTGCGCGTAAAATCGCGCCCGCCGCGCTCGACATCGAAAAATGGTCGTATCGTCGCGGTCGCGCGGCGCGGGTCTCCGTGCGCGGCCATGCCGGTGAGCTTGCCCGCGAGCAGGGGATGTATGCCGCAAAGCTGCGCGACCTCTCCGTAAAACTGCCCCGGCGAGTTGAGCGCCGACGAACCGTGGACGAAGCGCATCGCGCCGCCCTCGCCGTCGAACACCTTGGCCGAGTAGCCGTCGCCGAAATTGTCCGCCGTGATCGCCACCGCGTCGGAAAAGCCCGACGTGTAGTAGGCCGACGCGGCGTGCGCGAGGTGGTGATCGACGAGCGTCACGCGCCGCCGCCCTCGCGCGGCCAGCAACAGGCGGCTCACGCCTTCCATCATCGACGTGAACGCGGGCGAAACGAAGCACGCGTGGTGGTAGAGCAACATCAGCTTGTGCGCCGCGCCGAATAGGTCGTGCTCGGACGACGGAAAGCGCGCGCCGAGCAGGCGCGGCAGGAAGTGCGTCCGGTTCCCGAACACCCACGTCGATGCATCCGCGGCACGCACGCCCGATTCGTGCTCGATCCACTCCAGCGCGCGCTTCGGGAATCCGCCCTGGAATCGCCGCCGCGTGAGCCGCTCCTCGGCGACGGCGTAGATCGTGCCGTCGGGGTGGATCATCGCGGCATTCGCGTTCGAATCCTCATGGAACGCGAAGACAGGTTCGTCCGGTCGCCATTCGGGCGGCACGCGAAGGCGCGCGATGCCGTTCATGCGAGTTCCACGGGCAGGCCGCCGGTGCCGAAGGCGCGCACCTCGCCGGGGCGGATCACCACCGTGCGAAACGGCGCGCCGGAGCGCGTTGCGAAGTCGGCGACCTGCGCGGCGCGGCCGGGGTGGTGGGAGAGTGGCGGCACGCTCATCCACTCGCCGCCCTCGTGGATCGGCACCAGCGAGCGGCAGCGCAGGTCGATCGCCGCCTGCACGCAGTCGAGCGGGTTCATCACGATACGCCGTCCCACGATCTCGGTTCCTCCACAGGGCAACAGGGCGATGTCGACGCGATGCGCCGCGCCGATGCGCGCGAAGACATCCGTGTAGCGCGCATCGCCGCCGAAGAAAACCGACTGGCCGCGACGCGCGATCAGATAGCCGAGTTCGAAGCCCGAATGAAAGACGCGAAACGCGCGGATCGTGAATTCACCGTCCTCGAAGACGTTCCCGTCGCCCAGTACGGCGATGCGGTTTGCACGCACGCCGTCGAGCACGCCCGGCGGTGGTGGAGGAACGACGAGTCGAGCGACCTCGTGGCGCAATTCGCGCATCGCGCGGCGGTCGAAATGGTCGGGGTGGTAGTGGCTCGCGAGCACGAGATCGAGCGGCGGCAATTCGCCCGGCCGCACGCACGGGCGCACGAAGACGGGCAGCCCCCTCATGCGCGGCGCGAACCACGGATCGGTGAGGATGTGCGCGCCGTCCCACTCGATCCACACGCACGATGCGCGGACGTAGCGGATGCGGATCGGCGCGCTCGTGTCCATGCGAAGCGGCTAGACCCGCGCGAGCCACTCGCGCAGACGCGCCGCGACGGACTCGGCGACGAACCCGAACTGACGCGCGAGCTCCTCGGCGGGGGCCGAGGCGCCGAAGCGGTCGAGCCCGATGCGCAGGCCGTCGCGCCCGGTGATCGCGACCCATCCGTTCGTCACGCCCGCCTCGATCGAGCACACCGGCTGGCCCGGCGGGACGACGCGGTCGCGCTCGATCTCGGGACGTTCCAGAAACCGCTCGCGGCACATCATCGACACGACGCGCAGCTTCGTGCCCTCGGCCGCGAGGATCTTCGCCGCCTCGATCGCGAGCCCCACCTCGGAGCCCGTGGCGACCATCGTCGCCGCTTCGTCGAGACCCGAGCCGAGCGCCTGCGCGCCCATTACGAGATCGGGAGGTCCGAACGCGGTTTCGCGGTAGATCGTCGGCACCTTTTGGCGGGTGAGGATGATGGCCGTCGGACCTGTGTGGTGCAGCGCCGCGAACCACGCCGCCGCCGTTTCGACGGCGTCCGCGGGACGCAGCACGCGAAGCCCCGGGATCATGCGCAACGCTTCGACGTGCTCGATCGGCTGGTGCGTCGGACCGTCTTCGCCGACCTGGAACGAGTCGTGTGTGAAGACGTAGACGACCGGCAGGTGCATGAGCGCCGCGAGGCGGATCGCCGGGCGCATGTAGTCGGCGAAGACGAGGAAGGTCGCCGCGTAGGGACGCCATCCGCCGAACGCGGCGAGGCCGTTGCACACCGCACCCATCGCGTGCTCGCGCACGCCGAAGTGCAGGTTGCGCCCGCCGAATTTGCCGGCCGCGATCGACTCGGACCCCTTGACGAACGACTTGTTCGAGGGCTCGAGATCCGCCGATCCGCCCACCAGGAACGGCACGCGCTCCGCGGCGGCCTGCAACACCGCACAGCCGTGACTGCGCGTCGCGTCGGCCTTTTGCGGCGCCGCGGCGAACAGGTCGGACAGCAGATTCGCGGGCAGACGGCGCTTCTCGAAATCGGTGTAGAGCGCCGCGCGTTTCTCGTCGCTGTCGAACCACGCCGTGAACTGCGCGCGCCACGTCCCCGCCACCGCCCGCTTGAGATCGGCGATGCGGCGGCAATCGGCGGCCACGTCGTCCGCGATGAAGAAGTTCTTCGCGGGATCGAATCCCAGCGCGGTCTTCGCCGCCGCGATCTCTTCCGCACCCAGCGGCGCGCCGTGGGCGTCGGCGGTGTCCTGCTTCTTCGGTGCGCCGAAGGCGATGTGCGTCTTGCAGATGACGAGCGCGGGTTTGCCCGCAAGCTTGGCGGCGGCGATCGCCGCATCGACGGCGGCCAGGTCGTGGCCGTCGCACGAGCGCACGTCCCAGCCGAATGCGCGATAGCGCTCGGCGACGTCCTCGGTGAAGGCGAGGTCGGTCGATCCCTCGATGGTGATGCGGTTGCTGTCATAAAGCACGACGAGATTGTCGAGACGCAGATGCCCCGCGAGGCTCGCCGCTTCGTACGCGACACCTTCCATCATGCAGCCGTCGCCGGAGAGCGCGTAAACCTTGAGATCGAAGGGGTCGAACCCGGGATCCGCGAAACGCGCGGAAGCCATCTTCGCGCCGAGCGCCATGCCCACGGCGTTGGCAATGCCTTGGCCGAGCGGGCCGGTCGTCACCTCGACGCCGGGGGCCTCGCCGCGCTCCGGATGGCCGGGGGTCTTCGATCCCCACTGGCGGAAGCGCACGAGCTCGTCCATCGACAGGTCGAAGCCGAACAGGTGCAGCAGCGCATACTGAAGCATCGAGCCATGGCCCGCGGAGAGCACGAAGCGGTCGCGGCCCATCCACGCGGGGTGGTCGGGGTCGAAGCGCAGGTGCCGCGCCCAGAGCACGGTGGCGAGGTCGGCGCAGCCCATCGGCATTCCGGGGTGGCCGGAGTTCGCCTTTTGCACCGCGTCGGCGGCGAGGAAACGGATCGTGTCGGCGACGCGTTTCAACGCGCCCAAATCGCCCAGACCATCGGCCATCGCAATCACTCCCATGCGGATATGATGAAGTCACGACGAGACGTCGCGCGAACAAATTAGCACGACTGACGGCGCGGGTCTAAGGGTTTGTCCCGAGTCCGATGTCCGCGACGACGCCGAAGTGGTCGGACGCCGGGCGGTCGTTTTCGAGTCGCGTGCCGAAGAGCCCCGCATTGCGGACCTCGGCCCAGTCGGGCGCGTCGCGCAAAAAGATGTAGTCGAGCCGCCGGATCTCCTGCTCCAGAATCGGCTGAAGCACGTCGTTCACCGCCGCCTCGAACTCGTAGACCGGCTTGAAGGTCTTGAGGGTGTGCGTGTTGGGGTTGTTGGCGTAATCCCACGTCATCAGCAGCGTTTGCGGATCGTCGTCCTTCGTGACCGACGTGAAGCGGTGTTCGCGCCGCAGCCACGCGAGCTCCTCCGACTCCGGCGAGGCGTTGAAGTCTCCCGCGAAAATCACCGGCTCGCGCGCGAAGCCCAGCTCGCGCATCCACGTCGTCGCGGCGGCCAGCTCGTCGCGTCGTCGTTCGTCCGATTCCGCCATGGTCGCGAAGATCTCGGCCGGGCGCGTCGCCGGGATCTTTCCCTTTCGGGGGAGTCCTTCGATCGCGTCGCGGATCTCGCTCGTGATTTCCGGCCCGTGGTGCAGGTGCGTGACGACCAGCAGGATCTCGCGACCGTTCACGCGAATCGTGGCCGCCCCCGCGGTGCGCACCTCGGACGTCTGAAAGCAGACGGCGCGCGACGCATACCACAGCGATCCGGAGAGCTGGCGCACGCCCAGATCCGCAAGACCCAGATCGCGCTTCGCCAGAATCGCGAGCCCCGAGAACAGATTCGTCGGCACGCCGAACCCCGCGATCTTGATGCCCGTGTTGTCGAAGACCCACGCGGCGTCCATGTCCAGTTCGCGCGCGATGCGCTCCGTGAGCGCCGGGGCGGGGTTCACCTCCTGCAGGAAAAGGATGTCGGCGTCCGCCTCGCGGGCCTGCGTGAGAAAGAGTTGCAGGCGTCGTTCGCGCTCGGCCGGCGTTTCGAACTCGCCGAACTTCAGCATGCTGGTGGGGTTCAGGCCGTGCCAGACGTTGTAGGTGATCACGCGCAGGGATTCGCGTTTCGCGGACATGTCGTTTCCTCGCCGGGGGGATGAGCAGGAGATCGTGAGCAGCGCGAGCGCGGCGCAGGCGACTCGCGCGAAACGGCGATGCGTCATTCGTACACCGGGTCCGCGGCGCAGCGGAATCCGAACATGGGTCCGCCGACGGTTTCGTCGGGCACGGCGATGCGGCGCGTCGCGCGGTATTGAATAGCGGGGTTCGATTCGTCGCCCACGCCGTCCATCAATTGGAAGCCGCCGCCGCGCAGCCACGCGCGCGTGGCGCCCTCGGCGTCAGGCCCGACCGTCCACTCCCACACGTTGCCCGAAAGCTGAAAGACGCCGTAGGGGCTTGCGCCGGTCGTGAATTCCGTAACGGGGGCCGCTGCGGCGAATCCGTCCACGCTGCCGTCGCAGGCGGCGTTGTCGCACCAGTTGCAGCAGGTGTCGCACCACGCGTCGCCCCACGGGTAACGCAGCCCCTCCACCCCGCGCGCGGCGCGTTCCCACTCGGCGTCGGCGGGGAGTCGTCCGCCGGCGAACGCGCAGTAATCCTCGGCGTCCTCGACCGAGACGAAGGTGATGGGATCCTTCGCGCTCGCCGACACGGGGCCGGGCAATTCGGACATCGCGCGGCACGCGCCGGCCTGCGCGCACGCGTCGTACTTCTCCACGCTCGTTTCGCGCTCGTCGATCCAGAACATGTCGAGGCTGACCACGCCGATCGGCGCATCGGACCCCTTGCAGCCCTCGTCGTATTCCGGATCGCAGCCGTAGCCGCCCAGTCCTTCGGGAATCAGCTTCATGCCGTCCGGGTGCACCAGGAAACGCACCCCGGCGATGTCGAGGTCTCCGCTCGGGCTCGGGGCGAAGTCATCGTCGCCCGCCGCGTCGTCGTCCGCCGCGCCGAAGCGCGTCTCGTCGCCGCCGTCGTCGTCACCGCAGCCTCCGTGCCCAACGAGCCCGACCGCCGCACACAGCAGCGCGACGAGGTACGAATAGCGGGCGAAACGGGCGGCGTGCACGATTGCTTTCCCCCGGCACGGGCGGTAGAAATTGCGCCCGACGGTGTGCGGGGCGGATGATAACATCCGCGGCGCATTCGCGAAATCGCTCGCCCGTCGGGGTCCCATCTGGGTCGTCGTGTCGAGGCCGCCCTTGTCCATCGCCGAAAAACGCATCCTGCTCACGACCAGCCACGGTCGCATCGGCTCCGGCGGCTCGATGCAGCTCTACCTGCTCGCGCGGGCCGCACGTCAAGCCGGGGCGCACGTAGAATGCGTGTTCGCGCACTCGCCGGGGTCGTTCGCCGACCGCCACCTCGACCGACTCGCCGATCTCGGCGTTCCCGTCCACCAAATGCGTCCTTCGCGTTGGTACAACCCCGCCGAAATCGCGCGGATGCGTCGTCTGTTGCGCGACGGCCGCTTCGATCTCGTTCACACGCACAAGGGCGGCGACCTGTCGCTGGTGCTGCTCGCGTCGGCGGGATTGCCGCGTTTCGCCCTCGTCAACACACGGGGCGTGAACTTTCCGCTGGGCGCGAACCGATTCAAGTACAATCTGAACCGACTCGACCGGGCGATCGTCGTGAGCGAGGACTCGAAGCGCGTCATGGCGCGAAGCGGGGTGCGCCCGGACAAGATCGAGGTCATCTACGGCGGCGTCGATATCGCGCGGTTCGTTCCACGACCGGAGCTGCGCGCGCCCGTCCGCGCCGAATTGGGGATCGCGCCGGACGCGTTCGTGTTCCTGATGGTCGCCAACCTCGTGCGTCAAAAGGGTCACGGCGACTACCTCGAAGCGGCGGCCCGGCTCGCCCGGTCGCACCCTGGAGCGTTTCACCTGTTCGCGGGCAAGGGAGATTCCTCGGCGTGGCAGGCGAGAGCCGCGGAACTCGGGCTTGCCGACGTGGTGCGGTTTTTGGGATTCCGGTCGGACGTCGAGCGGCTATTCGCGGCGGCGGACGCCTCGGTGGTGTCGTCATTCGCGGGCGAGGGTGTCTCGGGTGTCCTGCGCGAGTCGATGGCCTGCGCCGTGCCGGTCATCACCACAAACGTGGGCGGAAACGCGGAGCTGGTCGCGGACGGAGAAACCGGGCTGGTCGTCCCGATGCGCGATCCGCCGGCGCTGGCCGCCGCGATGGCTCGAATGATCGATGGCGACGCATTGCGGACCACCTTGTCTCAAAAGGGGCTTGTCCTCGTGCGGGAACGCTTTTCCGACGACGCTCGGGCGGCGCGGATCTTCGCGCTGTACGTTGAGCTTCTCAGTGGTACGGGCTCGTGAACCGGACGGTTACGTCGCACGCCCGAGGCGTAAAGGGTGGTCGACCACACCGCGCAACCGGGTCGTCCGGAACGCCGTCGTTTGTCGGCCATTTCCTTGACAATCACGGGGCGCGCGGATACAAGTTGACAACTTGCGCTCCCCGGGGTCCGTCCCAAAACCATTGAGGGTATCGGTATGAAGGTCCTGATTCGTGTGTGGGTCATCGCACTGGCCGTGCTGCTCGTCACGGGGAGCGCGTTCGCCGACGGCGATCCGAAGAATTCGGGGATGGTGCTGTGGCTCGTGCCGGAGATCCACGTCTTCGACATCCAGTCGGATTTCGAGTGGGAAGACGACCGCGGCAACGCCACCGATACGATCGACGACACGTTCCGCATCAACCAGACCGCCGGTCTCGGCCTCGCGCTCACCTACATCACGTCGAGCCCCTTCACCGTGACGCTCGAAGGCGCTCACCACGTCTATCTGTACAAGTCCGACCGTGACCTGTTCGACGGCACGGGCCTGGACGGCGACGTCCCGCGCGACGAGACCGAGCTCGACTTCCGCCTGATCGATTCGCGCGTGGGCGGCCTTCTCGGCGTGTACCTGCTCGACGCCCCGGCCCGCGTGTACATCCAGGCCGGCGGCGCGGCCCACTTCGAGAAATTCACCGGCTTTGGCCGCGATCTCGACGCCATGGCGTTCTCCGCGGCGGGCGCGCTGGGCGTGGACTACTTCGTCTCCTCGCATTTCGTGGTCGGCACCGGCCTGCGCGTCGACTACATGCTCGCCGAGGAATTCTCGGGCGAGTTCACGAAGTTCAGCCAGGATCACGACACGACCGTCACGCTGACGCGCATGCCGATGAACTGGCAGATGAAGTTCGGCTACATGTTCTAGACCTCGACGTTTCAAAGTCCCACGGGGCGCGGGAAACCGCGCCCTTTTTCGTGACCGCGCCGCGCCCCGTTTGACGAGGGATCCCATGACCAAAGTCCGCCACCCGCTCTATCCGCACCTGCTCGAACCCCTCGACCTGGGATTCACGAAGCTGCCGAGCCGTGTGCTGATGGGCTCGATGCACACCGGCCTCGAGGAAGCGCCGAACGGGTTCGATCGCATGGCGGCATACTTCGCCGAGCGCGCGGCGGGTGGGGTCGGCCTCATCGTCACGGGCGGATTCGCACCCAATGACGAAGGCTGCGGTTACCCCGGTGCGGCGAAACTGACGACCGGCGAAGAGGCCGACCGCCATCTCGCGATCACCCGCGCGGTGCACGAGGCCGGCGGCAAGATCGCCCTGCAGATCCTGCACACCGGACGCTATGCGTTTCATCCGGGCAGCGTCGCGCCCTCGCCCGTCAAGGCGCCCATCAATTTCTTCACGCCGCACGAGCTGACCCACGAGCAGATCCTGAAGACGATCGACGACTATGCGGCCTGCGCGGCGCTTGCGCGACGCGCGGGTTACGACGGCGTCGAGATCATGGCGTCGGAAGGGTATCTGCTCAACGAGTTCATCGCGTCTCGCACCAACCGACGCAACGACGAATGGGGCGGCGATTTCGCCGGGCGCATCCGCATGCCGGTCGAAGTCGTGCGCCGCTGCCGCGAGCGCGTGGGCGACGACTTCATCATCGTGTTCCGTCTTTCGATGCTCGACCTCGTCGAGGGCGGCAGCGAGTGGGGCGAGGTCGTGCGTCTCGCGAAGGAGGTCGAAGCCGCCGGGGCGACGATCATCAACACCGGCATCGGGTGGCACGAGGCCCGCGTGCCGACCATTGCGATGAAGGTGCCGCGCCTCGCCTACACCTGGGTGACGAAGAAGATGCGCGGCGAGGTGAAAATTCCGCTCGTCGCCACCAATCGCATCAACAACCCCGCCGACGCCGAGCGCGTGATCGCCGAGGGCCACGCCGATATGGTGTCGATGGCGCGCCCCCTGCTCGCCGACGCGCACTTCGTCGCCAAGGCCGCCGCCGGCCGCGCCGACGAGATCAACACGTGCATCGCGTGCAATCAGGCGTGCCTGGACCACATCTTCGAACTCAAGATCGCGAGTTGCCTGGTGAACCCCCGCGCTTGCCATGAGACCGAACTCGTGATCGCGCCCGCCGCGTCGCGCAAAAAGATCGCCGTCGTGGGCGCGGGCCCCGCGGGGCTCGCGTTCGCGGTGACCGCCGCCGAACGCGGTCACGCGGTCACGCTCTACGAGGCCGACGATCGCATCGGCGGTCAGCTCCACCTCGCCGTGCGCGTTCCCGGCAAGGACGAATTCCACGAGACGATGCGCTACTTCGAACGCATGCTGGCAAAGCACGAGGTCGCGGTGCGCCTGGGTCATCGGGCGCGGCCCAACGAACTCGAGAAGGGCGGTTACGACGAGATCGTGCTCGCGACCGGCGTGACGCCGCGCAACGTGGAACTGCCCGGCCTCGATCACCGCATGGTGCTGGGCTATCTCGACGTACTGGGCGAACGCAAGCCCGTGGGCCGTCGCGTGGCGATCATGGGCGCGGGCGGCATCGGCCACGACGTGGCGGAGTTTCTGGCGCACTCCGGCGACGAAGGCGAATTTCTCGCGCGATGGGGCGTCGATCGCGACATCGCATCGCCCGGCGGCCTCTTGCCTGACGAGGCGACCGCGCCGCTGCCGAGCGCCCGCGAGATCTGGCTGTGTCAGCGCAAGACGACGAAAGTGGGCGAGGGCCTCGGCAAGACGACGGGATGGATTCACCGCACGGAACTCAAGCGCCGGGGCGTTCACATGCTGGCGGGCGTGACCTACGTGCGCGTGGATGACGACGGCCTGCACATCGAGGTGGACGGCAAGCCGCGCCTGCTGGCCGTGGACAACGTCATCGTCTGCGCGGGGCAGGAGCCGCGCCGCGAATTGCTCGACGCGCTCAACCCGACCGGCGCGCGCGTGCACCTGATCGGCGGCGCGGACGTGGCGGCCGAACTCGACGCCAAGCGCGCGATTCGCCAGGGCGTGGAACTCGCGGCGGCGATGTGACCGCGGGCGCGATCAGCAGCCCAGCGATTCCATCGCGAGGACAACGGGGTCGTCGCCGGTGAGGTCGACGGTCTGCTCCATCTCGCAGCGCAGATCGGCCTCCGTTTCTCCCTGTTCGAGCTCGCGATAGACGAGCGAGTAAACGCCAGCCTGCGCGCCGGGAATCCGGTAGACGTAGTCGTAATAGCACATGCAGCCGGCCTGTGCGCCCTGCCAGACGAATCCCTCAACGATGCGAATCGAGCCGCCGACGATCTCGCCGGTGATGATCGGATCCCACGCACAGCCCCGGTACTCCGCCGTGTGCGCGACAACGAGCTCGCCGCCGAGGATCTCGAGCGACAACGTTTCGACCGGGCCGAATTTCCCCGAGCCGCAGCCGTACATCTCGACGCCCAATGCGCCATCCTCGCTTTGCTCATACGTGGCGCTCGCGGTCGCGCCCTTCTCCGAAGAGTCGGCGCACCCAAAAACGCCCGGAATCGCCAGCACCGAAACCAAGAGAAGAACGCCCGCCGACCTTTTCGAAAAGACGAACATCACGGTCCTCCAAGGGAACTTTCGCAAGGATCTTAACACATCGACTCGGCAGCAGCGCGGAAATTTCGATGAATGGGGGTGCGGACGGCGCGTCACATCGGCGGATGAACGCGCCGCGATTTCGCGCGGCGGCGTGGGCGGCCATAGCTCGCGGGGGGAGGATCGGCGAGGCTCGCGGCGGCGAGGGCGGCGTGCAAGGCTCGCGCGGCCGTTGCGCCGACATCCCCGCGCGCGACGAGGTCCGCGATGTGCGCCGCCGCCGCCTGAGGATCGAGCCCGGCGCGCAACGAGAGATCCCGCGCCGTTTCGACGACGGCCTTCGCGCGCACGCGGCCCGTCGCGGCAAGGTGCAGCGCGAGTTGGAGCGCGTCGCAGCACGGCACGAGCGTTGGACCAAAGCTATCGAACGACGCGGGTTCGCCCCCGGCGGCCAGCAGGATATAAATCGTTTCGACGCGCCCGGCATGCGCGGGCACGGCCGTCAGCGCCTCGCGCACGAAGTTCCGCTCGTCGCGATCGCACCCATGGCGCGAGAGGATGCGCGTGAGTTCGTCCGGCGCGACGCGCCCGGCGATCAGGTCCGCGTAGAGCGCATACGCGTCGGCATCGCTTTCGACGTCATCACCGATCAGGATCTCCCGCGCGGCGGCGGGCAGCAGTTTTCTCCGGTTCAGCAGTCCGCACAATTTGTATGCGATCTGGCGGCGCAACCACGCCGGGCGGCGGTGCGTCGCGAGGATGCGACCCCAGTCCTTGCACGTCATGCCGTCGGCTTCGACGCCGTCGATCAGCATTTTTCGAAACAGCACGCGCGACAGTTGCGGCGGGCTCGCGGTCAGAAAATAGAGGGGCGTTTGCGCGCTGCGCGGCCCGGCGCCGAAACGCAGTTCGCGCAGAACCGTCGCCATGCCCGCGACCGTGCGCTTGTCGGTCGCCCATTCGAGGGGGATGCGCAGAAGGCCGCCGACACCGTGAAAATCGGTGTCGAGCCAGGTCTTGTCGACGTCGCAGGTGACGACCAGCCCTGAAAAGTCGGGCGGCAACTCACGTTCGTCGATGCGAACGAGAGGGAACATCAGGTTTTTCCGCGACCGCCCTGCGGCGTGCGGGCGCGGGTGCGGATTTCGACACGGCCGGGATCGACCGCGTCCGCGCCCTTCGCGTCGCGCGCGCCGACGAGTGCCGCCGCGTCGCCGGGTTTCGCGCGGCCCTCGGCGGCAGCGCGGGCAACGATGGCGAGCACCGGCATGTCGATCGCTTCGATGCGCGCCGCGGACGCGACGAGGGCGGCGGTGCACACGGCCTCGCGCACACGCACGTCGTTCCCAACCGTTTCGGATTTTTCGCGAGCGGCCTTTCGCGCGGTCGAGCGCGGCGCGGCAGCGAGCGCCTTGCCGAACTCGAACGGCGCGGAGTCTTCGCCCGCAACGAGCGTGAACAGGTCTCCGAGACCCGAAAGCCCCGAGAACGTCTGCGCGCGGGCGTCGCGCGCCTGGCCGAACGCGGCCATCTCGGCCAGCGAACGCGCGAGCAACGCCGCCCGGGCCGCCACGCCGAAGCCGCCGCCGGCCGCGATGCCGGCAGCGATCGCGTACACGGGCGCGAGGGCCGAGGCGATCTCGACGCCCGCGAGGTCGTCTGAGCGGAACACTGAGGCCGACGTGCCGTCGAAGACGTCGCGAACCGCGGCGAGCACCTCGGCGAAACCCGAAGCGGCCACCAGCGCCGCCGGCTCGCCCGCCATCGCCTCCTCGGCGAGAAACGGCCCCGCGATCGCGCCGATCTTGCGCACCGCGCTTTCGCGCGCGATCACCTGGGACACGCGCATCGGCTCGCCGTCCGCATCGAGCAGCCCCCGCGCTGCGTGGATCACATACTGCTCGGGACGCAACCGTTCGCCGATCGCCGCGAAGAGTTCGGCGACGCGGGCGCTTCCGGTCGCCACGATCACGAGCGGAGCGGCGAGCGCGTCGCGGTCGACGGATTCGTGGACGCGTACATCTCGCGGCACGCGCAGGCCGCGAAACGCGTTCTCGCCGCCGCCTTCGGTCGTTCCCGGGCACAGGCACGTGTCGGCGCCGCCGCGCGCGGCGAGGGCGGCCAGCGTCGCCGCCATGCGGCCGCGGCCGATCACGCACACCCGTTCTTTACGCGGTGCCATCGCTCGCTCCGAAACGCACCTCGCGTTCGAGTCCGTACCCGAACAGGCGATTGCGGTAGTAGTAGAGCAGGTTCATGTCGGTCGGAAACAGCCGGTCGCCGTGGCGCGTGAGCACGGGCTTGGTGTGGTAGCACGCGAACAGGCCCAGTGCGCGCTGCGCGACACGCTCCGGCTCGGAATTGGCGATCGTGTCGGAGATGCGCACCGCACCGCGCGCGGCCATGCGACGCAGTCCGGCCAGCGTTTTTGCGAGATCGTCGAGCATGTCGCCCATGGGCAACGTGATGTCGTAGGCCGCCGCGCGCAGGAATCGGTAGAAGTCGGGATCGGGGCACAGGGCGCGCAGCCGCTCGAAGACGGTCCACGCCAGCGCGTGCGTGGAAAAGATCATCGAGTCGGCCATGAACGATTCGACGACGCGCTCGCCGACGAGGCGCGTGAACTGGGCGTTGCGGTCGGGATCGTCGACCAGTTCGCCCCGGCGCTTCAGATAGCCTTCGATGTCGATCTCGCGGCCGTGGGCGTCGCGCGAGACGCCCTCGTCGTCCACGACATTGCCGAAGGGGTCGATCGCCCGGCCGATCGTGATGTAGATCCGCTCGTCGAGCGTGACGAGATTGCGCAGGAAGCTGTAGATGCGCGTGGGCATCGAGAACTCGTCGTCCATGATGATGTACCGCGACTTGCCCGCTTCCTTCAGGTAGTCCTCGACGAGGGATGCGGCCTCGAGCACGAGCTGGTAGTTGATCGTGCAGGGGATGATGAAGACGCGCGGCTTCGCGCTCTTGCGCTTGAGGTTGTTGTAGTAGGCCTGGATGCCCGATCCCATCAAGCCGAGCTTGAGCTTCTGCTCCACCGCGCCAGACCGGCTGCGCGTGCCGCCGGGAAAAAACAGGTTGTGGTAGCCCAGCTCGATCGTGACCGTCGCATATTCCTTGAGCACGTCCTTGTAGAGCGAATGGCGCTTGAGTCGATCGACTTTGTAACAGCCGAGCCGCTGCATGAAAAAGCCAAGGAACCGGTGCTCGAACAGGTTCAGCCCCGCGCCGTAGGTGAAAGGCGGCAGCCCGAGCCGGTAGATCGCGTAACCGATCAGAGGCGAGTCCATGTTGGATTGGTGCGTGGGCGCGAGAATCAACGTGCCGAGCTTTTCGAGCTTGCGCATGCGGTCGATCTCGCCCCGAAGCACCACGCGGTCGGCGACGTCGGGAAGGTTCGGGAAATCTCGGATGAGCTTGAGCGGCGACCACGGTTGCAGGATCATTCCCAGCCCGCGCGGCAGCACGCTGGTGGACAGCTCGTAAACCGGTTCGCTGAAATGGCCCATGATCTCGTGGGCGTGGCGCTCGACGATGTCCACGAGCAGGCGCTTCTTTTCGAACTCACTCGCATGCGAGAAGCGGCGGCGGATCGCGCCGAGCCACGCGCGGTCCTCGTCGCGCTTCACCGTGTGACGATCGGTGCGGACGCGCTCGTCCTCGAAATAGATCGTCTCGTGGATGAGATGGTCGAGGTACGCCTCATCGCTTGCGGCGGCGCGCGCAAGATGACGTTCCTTCACCCGGCTGATCACTTCGATCAGCACCTTCGACTTGTCGGCGGAGCGCATGATCCGATGATAAACGCGCCCGCGCCCGGCGCAAGGCGTGTGCGGTGTGCGCCTATTTGCTCGCCTGGCACTTCTCCGACTTCGTCTTCCAGCGCTCCCAGAACGCATCGCGCCACTCGTCGGTTCCCAGACCGTCGGCGACGCGGGCGGCGAGTTCGTCGTATCCGTCCTGGTTGAGGTGGAAGAAGTCCTTGTCGAAAAATCGGCGCTCCGCGTAGTACGTCATCGGCTGTTCGACATCGACGATCGGCACGGAGGCCGCGTCGGCGGCTCGGCGGATGATGTCGTTGAGGTGCCCGAATCGGTCGAAGTGATAGGTGAGCAGGATCGGCTGCGCGCCGATGCCCTTCAGGATCTCGATGAGCGTCCCGAGGTCGCGCTCGATCCATCGCGAGAGCAGTTCGTCCTCGAACGAGTTGAAGAACATATCCCAACCGTGCTCGTCGAGCGCGCGCCGGAATGCGCCGCCCTGCGTCCGCGTCACCTCGCGAACGGCCTCGGAACGATTTTGCGCGGCGATCTTGAAGACCTTGTCGAGCTGCAATTTGCTGTTGAGGTACTCGCCGTAATTCGCGTCGCGCGCCCGTTCGTCCCACTCCCAGAACGTCGCTTCGTGCAGGTTCCAGCGGTTGTTCACGCCGTACATGATGAGTGCGTAGTCGATGCCGGGATCGGGATGCACGTCGAGAAATGCCCGGAGCATGTTGATGCCCTCGGAGGTGTTCGTGCCCGGCACGCCGAGGTTCACGGTCTTCGCGTCGAGCAGACGGTAGTGCTCCTCGAAGTGTTCGGGAAAGCGCGCGGGGTAGGACTGCGTGGCGTGATCCGCGCCGAGTCCCCACGTCATCGAATCGCCCATCGTGAGAAAGATGAGCGACTTGCACGGATCGGGAATCGTGAGCTGCGCGGTCTGCTGTCGCGCGCGCATCCGATTGAAACGCAGTCCCGCCTCGGCGAACAGCGAGAGCGCGAGCAGCGCCACTGCGATGGCAACGATCGCATGGATCGCGCGACGGCGACCGGATGCGAACGCTGAGGCCGACGAAACGGCGGGAACGGGCGCGGCAGAAGATTCGTGATTTACGTGATCCGCGGACATCGCCTGCCCCTCGGCCCCGATTCATCAATCATGCAAATTCAATCAAGCGCACGCAGACCCGAGTACAATGTACGAAAATTCACACCCGCGGCGCAAGACGCATGTGATCTCGCGACCGACGGACTCGGCGGGCGTCGCTTCAGTACGCCCGCTTCAGAATCGCGAGCGCCTCGTCCACCGTCAGGTCCTCGGGGTTATACGTCACCGAGCCGTCGTTGATCGCGGCGCGGGCGATCTCGGGCAGCTTCGATTCGGCCACGTTCGCGTCGCGCAGGCGGTAGGGCAGGCCGCACACGCCGTGCAGCCGCCGCGAGAGCCGCCGAATCGCCTCGATCGACGCGTACGCGCGGTCGATGTCGCGCGCGGGGATCGGCGTCACGCCCAGCGGTCCGGCGATCTCGCCGATCAGCGGCGCGACGCGTTCGAGATTCTGCTCCAGCCCGAAGGGCAGAAAGATGTTGTTCGCCACGCCGTGCGGCACGTGACACACGGCCCCCGTGGCGTGCGCGAGCGCGTGCACCACGCCGACCATCGCGTTCGAAAACGCGATACCCGCGAGCATCGCCGCGTTGGCCACCGCGAGCCGCGCGTTTTCGTCGTCGCCGTGCTCCACCGCTTTCGGCAGATGTTCGACGATCAGGCGGATCGCCGACACCGCGAATGCGTCGGAAACCGGGTTCTTTTGCAGGCAGTAGAATGCCTCGACCGCGTGCGTGAGCGCGTCCATGCCCGTCGCGGCGGTGATCTTCGGCGGCATCGTCAGCGTCATGCGCGGATCGAGGATCGCGACGTTCGGATAGAGCCGGTCGGAGGTGAACGGCATCTTCACGCCGAGCTTCGAATTCTTCACCACCGACACGAGCGTGACCTCGGAACCCGTGCCCGACGTGGTGGGGATCGCGACGAGCGGCTTGAACGCCTTCGTGAACCGGTCCGCGCCCTGATACGCCATCAGGTCGTCGGCGTTTTCGCTCACGACGATGTTGATCGCCTTCGCCGTGTCCATGGCGCTTCCGCCGCCCAGCGCCACAATGCCTTCGCACCGCTCTGCGCGAAACAGCCGCGCCCCCGCGTTCACCGCGTCGCTCGACGAATCGGGCGGCGTTTCGTCGTACACCGCGGCGATCACCGGCTTTGCGCCGCGCATCGCCGCCTGCACCACCTTGAGCAGCCCCGCGCCCACCACGCCCGCGTCGGTGACGACGAGCGCGCGCGTGACGCCGAGCAATTCCAACTCGTGCGGCAGATGGGCCAGCGCCTTGTGGCCCGACAGAATCTTCACCGGACAGAAAAACTCGTAATACGACGGAAACATGACCGCTCCCCCGATAGCGCCTGCAAAGCGCGAACGATTTCCCCAACTATTCCGAACGCACCGCGTGCGTCACCAGCAGCGGACCGAGCCCGGCCATGACGCGCGCCTTGATCCACATCTTCGCCGGCGTCATCACCGGCGGGCGTTTGTAGACTTTACGCAGCAGTGCGATCGGCAGCACGTAGGTCTGCACGATGTTGAGTGCGCGAGAGATGCGCATGCCGTCGGCGACGTTGCCGTGGACGACGAAGCGCCGCTGGATGACGGCGGTGTGCGTGCCGAGCTGCGCCGTGAACGAAAGCACGGCGTCGTCGAGGCTCTTGAACAAAATCTTGATACCCGCGTCGGGCACGTCGCGCAGGCCGAGGTAACGCACCCGCCCGCCCTCGTTCTTCACGGCCATGTACGGGCCCGCGGGCAGCACGCCCATGACGAAGATGAGGCCGTCGTCCCAGTCGGCCAGCTCGGCCTGCAACTCGGGACACCAGCGCGAGACGAGCTCGAACGCCGCGCCCACGGCGGCCAGCGAACTGGTGACGACGACGGACTTGAGCGCGTGGCCGTCGGCGACCGACGACATGGTTTGCGCAAGACGCGCCCCGGGCGCTCCCACCACGGATTCGACAGACATGAAAAGACTCCAACCCCGCACGTGCAGGCAATCATGTTACACGCCCGGCGGGCGGAGTCCAGAGAAAAACGAAGCGCGATCTGCCGTGCGCCCCGTCGGTGGTCCCGTCGAGCAGAATCGGTTTGCCGTCGAGAGGTCTGCGGCGAAGCCGGGACGGCTCGTGATCTCGAGGCACCAAAGTTTTGGCGAAGGTGGCTCATCGATCTTCGCGGCGCAAATTCGCCGACTCCGGGCGCTCATAGATGGTCGGGCAGGTCCATTTTCCAATCGCTCATGAGGATCAAAATGCCTTCAACGATCTCGCCGTTGTTGACCAGCTCCAATTCGCCGACCGGCGTAACGTCGTCCCACTGAAAATGGTTCGAAAGGAACGACAACGTCTCGCGTTTGTAGGCCGTGTCAAGATTGTCGAGCTGATCACCTTTGGTCTCCAGCACCGTGATCCGCCTGGTCCCGCCTTCCCGCTGCACCGCAAAGATAAAGTCCGGATAGATTTTGGCTTTTTTCCACCCCTGAATGCCGTACTGGGTCCGTGCGACATTGCGGTGCCACCAAGCCAGCGTTTGTTCGCCATCGAGGTACACGGCCACATCCCGCTCGTCGGGATTCATCTCGTTTTCGTAGATCGGTGAGAAGAGGCTCTTTTCGAGTGGACCGCCCGCCCGGTTCAAGAGTTGGCGTGCGTTCTCCGGTTCTGTTGTCTCGATGCTGAAAGGCATCCTCCAGTTGCGACCGTCGAGCCGGAGGCGGAACTGAATCCGCCCGGCGGCGACTTCGGCCTTGAACAGCTCTTCGGCGCGCGCGTTGCGCGCGGCATCGAGCCCTTTGCGCAACTCTTCGACAATCAGGCTGGCGAGCCGGCCGATCTTGACATCATCGAAACCTCGCGCCCCGAGTGTCGCGACCATCGCCCCGACAATCTCGCGCCCGACGAAAGGATTCAGAACAATGTCGGATATCATCCGGACAGCATGGGACGGATCGAAGGCGAGGGTCTCCGCGTTCGCTGCCACCGTTTCGCCGATGAACAGCTCGTCGCCGTCATCCGCGAGCCTGATCCTCTGTAGCTGACTCTCCGCCGCCTGTGCGTTCTCCGGAACACGCTCCGCGATTTCCCGGGGATCAAAACCCCGCCAATCGACAGCACTGAGCACATCCGTCTCGTAGTCCAACTCGCGCGCCTCGCCGTTCTCCACCACCATGACCTTGGGCAGGTAGATTTTAGTGGCGGCAAGAGCGGGGCGTCGCTTGATCGAACGGGCCGTCTTGCCTATCCCGCTCATATCGCCCTGCGTCACGCGTAGAACCAGATCGCCGAGACCGTCCTGTTCAAGACCTTCTTTGACCGCACCGACAACAGACGCAGTATCGGCATGGTGCGTGATGACGTGGCATTCATCAAGCGTGTCCACGCCCGTCTTGAGCGCGCCGGGTTGCCGAAGAATGCGGCCGACGAGTTGCGTCATGGCTTTCAGGTTGGCGCTGGCCGCAAGGCTGCACAGCACATAGGCGAAAGGACAGTCCCAACCTTCCTGAAGAGCCTGCTTCGTGATGATCGCACGGACGCGATTCGTCGACGACAAAAGGTCTTGGTTCTCGGGATCGTTCAGGTCGTTTTGCTCTGCGGTTTTAATCGCGATTTCCGCCTGATCGAAACCGGCCGTCAGGAGCCAGTCCTTGACGTGTTCGGCATGGATGTGGTCGCTCCCGCGTTGACTCTCGCCCGTTCGCTCGACTTGGATCAACATGATTGGCCGGATGTAGCGGTTCGTGTCGGCGCGCAATTTCCGGGCATCGGCATCGAGAGCGTTAAGCTTGCTCAGCGCCTCATTCAGCGTTGCCTTCCAGTCAGTGCCCTGCCGGGGATTGAGGTTGAGCGGCATTTTGATCATGCCTTCCCGGTCCAGTTCGCGCCCCGTCACCTCAACGAGCACGTTGGCGTAGCGGCCTTCACGCGGACTGCGTCCACCGCGCGGCTGCACGTCTTGCGGCGTGGCCGTTAGTTCCAGCACAAAGCAGGGATTGAAGCCGTAAAGCGTACCGAATGCGAGATCGGAAATTGCCCGGTGCCCTTCATCCAGAACCACAACGGGTCGGATGCTCCGCAGGGCATTCCCAAGCGAATCCTTCACCATCGGAAATATGTCTCTGTAGGCGTCGAGATTCGGTGTGCGTTCTATCGCGGCCCTGTGCGCTTGTTGCTCGCCTTCAGGCGGAAAGAAGCCGTGAACGTCGCCGCGGTCCTGAAACATCTTGAGGGTTTCCTGCGTCACGCGATTCGCGGATTGCAGCATCAGCAGCATGATGCAGAGGTGTGTCTCCACGTCCCGCGCATCGAGCCGGTCCGCCTTTTCCATGATCTTCACGCGACCCGCCGCTGCACGGTCGAGCGCCTGTCGGTAGGGGTGCTGGCGATCCTTCAGGTGCTTGAGCGTCTGCGTATAGATGGCCTCGTTCGGCACGATCCACAGGACGAAGCCGGTGTTCCGGTTGAGATAGCGGCCCAACATCCGAGAGACGGCCGAAACGGCAAGCCATGTCTTGCCGCCGCCGGTCGGCACCTTGAGCAACGCATTGGGCACGGGCCTGTTGCATCCGTCCATGCGCGGCGAAAAAGGAATTTCCGCACGAGAGTTGGGGAGTCGCCCCGCCGCCTTCAGCCCGTCCCAAGCTTCCTTGGCGAAATCCGGGATGGCAAGGCCGAGGTCCGGGTCTTCCGCCGCAAGCGCGGCAACCTTGTCCGCGCGTGCCTTTTTTTCTTTCAGAAGATCAAGGTAGGCTTCGAGCGTCGAGATCACGCGGTCTTGATAGTCGAGCCGGCGAAACACCGCGTCAGCTCCGTTCAATCCGGTAGAGCGCGAAGGGCAGCGGGACGAATTCAACAGGGATATTCTGTTCCGCCAGCATCTTCTGGCTCACGAACCGCGCCGGGGCGAAAACCAAGTGGCGTTTCTCACCGTCGAACGCGGCGAAAGCTTTGGCGCGCGTAAGCGTCAGCGCCGCCTCCGGCGATTTCAGCCATTCGAGATCGGGCTTGTAGATCAGCCAGACATGCTGGCCTTCTGTCGAGCCGAGGTAGAAGTCGTCTTCCCGAATCGCAGCGGGATCGAGCGCATGGTTGGTGGCCATGTGGAATAATGCCGCGCCGAGACCGGCATAGGGCGGCAGGGCTTCCCCGCTCAACACCTTGTCCAGTTCGACGGGATCGCCGAGCGTGCAGTAGGTGAAGGAGCCGCCTAGTCCTTCCGCGTGTTCCGCAACTGTCTTTTCGCCAGTGACAATCAGCTCGCCGTCTTTCACCTCTTTCTTGATATGGTCGTATTCGTGGCTGTGGAGGTTCTCGATGCCTTCGACCGTGTGGACCAGCGTACCGGCGTTGCGAAGCGTGCTCCAATTCAGGCGCTTTCGCAGCAGCTCTGTCCGCTGTATGCCATTGAACTCGTAGCCATCGATGACGCGGCGAACACGTTCTGCCGTTAAGTTGTCGGCGTAATCTTCCATCTCGACTAAGATAAAACGGCGGTTACCGCCGTCATGTTTATTGGCTTCGAGGACGGCGTGGGCGGTTGTTCCAGAACCGGCGAATGAATCCAATATCAGTGCGTCATCCGAGGTTGCGATGCTCAAAACATCCTCAAGAAGACCCAAAGGTTTGGGAAAAGGAAACAAACCAGCCAGCCCCAGCCTTCCAAGCTCAACAGTCCCTTGTTCTGTTATATGTTTGTTTTCGGCCCAAATGGTTTTGGCTTTAATCGACTCTTTTCTGTATTTTTCAAAAATTCTCCATTCTCCGGATCGTGTTTTAGATGCAAATAGGAATTCAGTTGAATTACTTTGTGTTTTATTTCTGCTCCTTTCTTTTCCCCACCGCCAGCAACTTTCACCGCCTGAGCTGTTCATAGGCAGAACCTCTTCCGCCCCATCTAGGCGATCGATGGAGACTATATGGTGTCCATTGTCGTCGGAAAAGCCATCCTTCACGTAGAATGGATAAAAAAGATTTGACCTGTTGTGACGACCATACTTAGGATTTCGATTTCTCAATTCGCGAGCAGAGAAGATCCCAAAACTGTCTTTCATAGGAAGGTTATTGCCATCGGTGTCAATCTCATGTAGTGCCGAAAATTGCGTCTTTCCATAAACAATTATGTACTCATGTGTTTTTGCAATTTCTTTGTAGGTCTGTCCGCGCTTGTTTGATTGGGTGACAATTTTGCAAATAAAAAGATTCTCTCCAAATACCTCGTCAAGTATTTCGCGAGCGCGATGTATCTCGTTGTCATCCAATGTGATCCAAATAGTACCTTCGTCGCTCAGCAGTTCATGAAGAAGTCGCAGCCTAGGCCACATCATCGTACACCACTTATCATGGCGAAGGCCATCTTCGATGCCGACGGGGTTGGCTGCCAACCATTCGCGGATCATCGGGGCATTGACGTTGTCGTTATAGCACCAGCCCTCATTGCCGGTGTTGTAGGGAGGGTCGATAAAGATGCAGTCCACTTTTCCCGCATAGAGCGGCAAGAGCGCCTTCAGGGCGTGGAGATTGTCGCCGTGAATGACCAAGTTGCCGTCGAGGGCGACGGGGCCGATGCCTTTGTCTTCTTGGGGAACGAGCGGACGGAAAGGAACCGCCAGATGGTGATTATAGACAAACTCCTTGCCCTTGAAATTCAGCTCCGTCATGCCGGACCCTTCCTCAAGCCGTCTCACGCAACGGGCGGTCTTTTCGCGTTTGCCGTTTATAGAACGAGATCAACCGAAATTCAAACCGACCGGGAGTGCTGCGAGATGCTAGAAGGGGCAAGTCCCGAATTTGCCGGGGACACGATGCCGAGCAGGCCGATCGACCGCGATCGGGAAGCAAAGCGGCCGGCTCAAACCGACCGCTTCGTATCGTTCCGAAAAAGGATGTGTGCGTTAGACGCAGAAGTTCGTGAAGCACTCGGTGCCGCAGGGGCTGAACTCTTCGCACGAGCCGCCCGCGTTGTAGGCGTCGCCGCACGCACACAGGCAGTCGGTGTAGCCTTCGGCGCACGACTCCCAGTAGCTTTCCGAGAAGCCCATGCACTCGTCCACGCTCGCGAACCCGTCGCACTCGACGGTGATTTCGCACATCGATTCGGGCGTGCACGCGGCATCGTCGTCATCGGCCGCGTCGTCATCCGCGTCGTCATCCGTGTCGTCGTCGGCGTCGTCATCGGCCGCATCGTCATCATCGTCGTCATCGTCGTCGCCGCAGGCGACCACGCTACCCGCCGCCAACATCAGCGACGCGGTGAGCAGGAGCATCCAGAACGCTTTCATGTCGCACCTCCAAATTTGGCTCGCGCCATCGTGAAAGGGCGCGTTTACCCGAACGCGGCGCGTTTGAAAAGGGCGAGACCCTCACCCCGGCTCCCTTCGCTCACCACCCCTCTCCCGCCCGGCGGGAGAGGGGCCGGGGGTGAGGGCCGACTTATTTCGCCGGGCGCTTCAAAATCACCGTCGCCGCTTTGGCCGCGCGGGACAGATCTTCGTCGCGATGGAGCAGCGGGTAGTCGCCGCCTTCGTACCAGCCGAGCAGCAGGTTCGCGTAGGACGGATGCCGGCCGATCTCGGACTGCCCGCCGGGGATCGCGAAGCGCGCCTCGCCGGGAGCGGCCATGTCGATCGCGAAACGCAGCGACGAGTAGTTCGTCGCGTCGAACGAATGCCCGAGCCGGTAGGTGCCGCTCGACACCGTCGCCGCGTCGCCGCCGAAGGGCAGCGGCGGCAGCCGATAGAACTTGCCGATCGCCTTCGCCTCGGCGAGCGGATGCTCGAAATACAGCTTGTGCAGGTCGCCCCACGTCGCCGTGTCGAGCCGCGCGCCGAACATCTTGCGCAGGCGCGCCGCCGCGTCGGCGAGGGCGTCCTCGACCAATACGTCGCGTTCGAGCGCGCTGCCCCACCACACGGTTTTTTCGCGCGGGAGCGCGTCGGCCAGAATCGGGCCGAAGGGATCGCGCCAAAGGTACGCCCCGCGCGCGCCCGCGGGGATCTGCGCGGCGAGCCGCCGCTGGAAGCTGTCGAGAAAGACCTCCCAGTAGAGCGCCCCCGGCGAATCGGCACGCACGGCCTTTTTCCACGAGCGCAACGTGGCCAGGGCATCCTGCGCGTCGGGCGAACGCGGCGCGACGCCCAGCACGATCGGCAGCAGCTTGTCGGCCTGATTGCTGTGCAGATCGGACTGCGTCTCGCGCATGTCGGCGAGGGTGAGTTTGTCCTTGGCTTTGAGCTTTTCGACGATGCGGTCGTGGCGGTACGGCGCGGGATACGACGATGTGATCTTGTCCGCCGCCGCGTGGTCGGGCCGGTTGTTCGCCGTGACGATGATCCCCGATTTGGGATCGTACGCGCCGGGGCGCGCGTCGTGCGCCATCAGGCCCGTCCACTCCTGCGCCGAGGTGCGTCCGTCCTTGGGCAGCACGCCGGTGTAACCGGTGCGCTCGGGGATATCGCCCGTGACCGACCAGCCGATGTGCCCATCGACATCCGCGTACACAAGGTTGAGGGCAAGCGAGCCGAAGTCGCCCGCGAGCGCGGAAACGTCCTTTGCCGATTTCGCGTCGAAGAGGCCGAATCCCGCGTCGAGCACGCGCGTGCCTTCCCATCCGACCCAACGCATCGACACCGCCCATGTCGAGTCGGGCGCGAGCTCGCTGATGACCGGGCCGAACGCGGTCGCCCACGCGTCGCGCGTCACGATCTCGTCCTTCACCCGCGCGCGCAGCGCCCGCCGCGTCATGCCGTACGTCTTGCCGTCCTGCACGAAGGTCTTGCGCGCGCCGTCCACCTGCTCGAGGGCGAGGTCGATCGTGTCGGCGTGCACGGCGGTGACGCCCCACGCCACGCGACCGTTGTGGCCGGCGAGCGCTACCGGCACGCCCGGCGCGAACGCCCCCGCCACGGACCACTCCGGCGACTGCACGTGCGCGGCGAACCAGAAGGGCGGCATCGAGGTCGAGACGTGCGGATCATTCGCGAGCATCGGCTTGCCGCTCGCGGATTTCGACGGGCCGACGACCCAGTTGTTGCTCGCCGACAGCTCCGCGGTCAGGTGCCGCGAGCCCGCGATGAAACGCTGAAAGTGCTCCAGCCCTTTCAGGAAACGCACGCCGCCGAGCCGCCCGCGAAACGCGCGAACGTATTCGTACGCGTCCGGCGCGATCGCGACGTCGGGCGAAATGTAGTCGAGGATCTGCTCGATCGACATGCCGTCACGCAGTGCCGCCACCGCAAACGCCTCTTCCTGCAGATTCTGCGAAAGGCCGAACGAGAGCATCGCCGCGATCGCCGCGCTGTCCTCGGCGTTCCACATCCGGAAATGTTTGCCGCCGAGAAACGCGGGCACGGAGTACGGCGCGGACAACTCGCCCTCGCGTTCGCGGGCGAAGGCATTGATGCCGTCGGCGAAGGCGGAGAGCCGCGCCTTCGTTTCGGGGCTCGACGCCTCCAGGTGTCGGCGGCCCGTGTCGGCGAAGTCGAGCAGGCGCAGCCACAGATCGATCTCCACCGCGTCGAGCGTCGTTTCGCCCGACTCGTCACGCAGCGTGATCTCGGGACCGGTCAGCCCCGCGAGATCGCCGCGCGCGATACGCCGGTAAAGATCGAGCTGAAACAGCCGCGCCGAGGCCATCGCATAGCCGAGGCCGATCATCGCGTCGCGTTCGGACAGCGCGCGCACGTGCGGCACGTACCACTCGTCGTAGTCGATACGCACCTCGCCCGAGACGCCGGCGACCTCGACGATCTCCTCGCCCTCGCGCGGGAACCCGGCGCCGACCCACATGCGCGCGCAACCGCACGCCAGCGCGGCGACGAGAGCGACGAGGCATGCCGTCCGCGCCCGACTCCGCCAGAACATCTTCATGATTCGCCCCGATCGCAAAACGACATCCCGAAAAAACACAATCCGAATCGCCCGCGCGGACGGCGCACCGCTACGGCTTCGGCTTCGTCTTTGACGCCGGCGCGCGCATCGGCAGCGCGCGTCGAGTTGGCGGCGCGGCGGCCGGCTGCGGACGCATCGCGAACGCGTTGGCGTCGGCCTCTTCGCGCGAACCGATGGGCCTGCCGCACTTCCGGCAACGATAGTCGTAGAGATTCTTGCCCGGCAGCACGAGGAGCAACACCTCGCGCACCTCGGTCGCCGTCCGGCAGTGCGGACAGAAAAGCTGCGAAGCCTGAAAGTCGCGATACTGCGCCATGCGCCTATTGTAGGAAGTGACCGCGTTCTGTCGAGGCGGCTCGGGTCCGCGTCCGCGCGTTCGTCAGTCGCCGACGCTGCCGGGCTCGATGGTGCGTTCGAAGGTGCAGTCGCGCGACGACGAGTCGCAGCCCGCGCCCTGATAGAAGATGTCGTCCGAAAGCGCGCCCGAGATGGTGAGCGTTTCGGAATCGATCTTCACGCGGTAGTTCTGCACGTTGAACTTGGTGCAGTTGGTTCCCGCCGCGAAACTCTCGATCGCGGCCTTCACGACCACCGTGCCGTACACGTCCGCCTTGAACAGCTCCACCGCCTCGAGACCGCTGCCGGGGGTCGTGTAACGCACCCACGCGGTGCCCAGGTCATCGCTCTGCTCGATCTCGACGATCCAGTCCTCGCTCTCGCCCTCGTTCTCGGGCGTGCAGTCGTCCTTCACGATGGACATCACGGCGGGATAGACGCCCTCGATCTCCTCGCCGTAGGTCGGCTCCTTCTCATCGTCATCGTCGCCGCCGCTGCCGCCGGCGCATGCGGACACGACGAGGGAGGTCAGAATGAGCCCCAAGATTGCCCAAAAACCGAACGGGATCCCCCTTCGCATCGCATTCCTCCACGACCGGAGCGCACACCACATCTGGACGATCCCGCGATGCACGCACCTAGATATGGTGACGAATATGACGCGACCGGGAGAGCGTGTCAACGCGTGTATCAGCGCGCAATTCGGCTTGGTTGTTCATGAACGCGCCCGCGCGCGGCGCATTGCCGCGCCGTCGCGGTTTTGGTAGCGTCCGCGCCGTCCGCCTGGGAGGAATCGCCGTGGCCGAACCCGTGACCGCCGTCAAGTTTCTCGATCTCGCCGCGCAGTTCGCGCAGGTCGAAGCGCCGATCCGCGCGGCGATCGACGACATCCTCTCCACGCAGGGCTTTATCGGCGGACCGTACGTCGAGCACGCCGAGGCCGACGTGCTCGGCTATTGCGGCATGCCGGAGGGCGCGGCAATCGCGGTGTCGTCGGGCACCGACGCGCTGCTGGCCGTTCTGATGGCGATGGGCGTAGGCGCGGGCGACGAGGTCGTCACGACGCCGTACACGTTTTTCGCCACGGCGGGGGTTATCCACCGCGTCGGCGCGCGGCCCGTCTTCGTGGACATCGACCCCGTCACGTATAACATCGACGTTTCGCGCGTCGCCGCGGCGATCACCGAGCGCACCCGCGCCGTGATGCCCGTGCACCTGTTCGGGATGTGCGTGGACATGGACGCGCTCGAAGCCGCGTGCCGGAGCGTGCCGATCGTCGAGGACGCGGCGCAGTCGCTGGGCGCGCGCGACCGGGGCCGGCGCGCGGGTTCGATGGGGGTTGCGGGATGCTTCAGCTTCTACCCGGGTAAAAATCTCGGCGTGCTCGGCGACGGCGGCATGGTGGTGACGCGCGACCGCGAACTCGGCGAGGCGATCCGCCGCCTGCGCAACCACGGTCAGGCCGAGCTCTATCGCCACACGGCGGTGGGCGGCAATTTCCGGCTCGACGCCATCCATTGTGCGACGGTGAGCGCGAAGTTGCCGCATCTCGACCGCTGGAGCGCCGAGCGCGCGGCCAACGCGGCGCGCTACGACGCGCTTTTCCACGAGGCCGGGCTCGTCGGGCGCGGCGTGACGGCGCTGCCCGACGCCGCCGCGCCGGGCCACGTGTTCAATCAATATGTCATCCGCGCCGAGCGCCGCGACGAGCTGATGGCGCACCTGCGTGCGTCGGGCATCGGGGGCATGGTGTACTACCCGATTCCGCTGCACCGGCAGCCGTGTTTCGAGTATCTCGGTTATCGCGAGGGGGATTTTCCCGAGAGCGAACGCGCCGCGCGCGAGACGCTGGCCCTGCCGGTCTATCCGGAGATCCCGGCGACGCACCAGCAGCACGTCGTGGAGACGATCCAGTCGTTTTACGGGGCGTGACCCGGCGGTTCGCGCGTCAGGGTTCGTATTCGTCCGCACCGATGTCCATGGCCGCACCCTTGGGCCGCCGCGTGCCGTCGAAGTCGACCGGGAACCGATTCCACTCCTCGTTCCAGATCGGCGCGACCAGCGGGAAAAACGACATCGGGATGGGGGTGTAGACCCCCTCGTCGATCAGCGGACTGTCCGGACGCAGGCGCAAGTCGCCGTTTTCGGCATCGACGAAGAGGGGGTCGACTGAAATATCGGTTCCCGATCGGAAGTTTTGACTCGGTTGACCTTCCGGGATCTCGCGCTCTTCATCCATCCAATTCTTTAACTCGCCAGAATACATATTGTTATTTTCCTGTACAATGTTTTCGTAGTCAGAAAATGTCCACAAGGCGCTGCCCAACGAAGAAACAACGATGTTGTTGTTTATGATTTCGGCGTTGAGGTGACCATCGTATTTCGGCTGAAAAATCGAATCCGAAAATAGTTCAATCCCCGTAGCAGAGGTGCTTGCGCCTCTTACATAAATTGTGTTATCAATAATCGAGGCGTAGACGATGCCAATTGCATAATCAGAAACCTCAATTCCAGAAACAAGAGATAACATGGTGGAGTCTGATTCGACCGATATGGTGTTTTGTCGATGGAGTCCAAGCTCAAACGAATATATCCCACCACATTGTCCAAGTGCGAATCCCGATGCCAATTCCATGCAGCGAACACGGATCTCATTCCCAAAAGTTGCGCCAGCCTGGATGCCGATTCCTCCAGAGTTGCCTGTGTCGATATATATTTTGTTGTGAATGACTAACGGCCCAATATCATAAATAAAAAAATTTGGCGATCTTATGCCGCCAAAGCTATATGTTGCGTCTCCCGTCATGGAGATGTTGTTGTTTGCCACGATAGAGCGGCCTACGGGTGTCAGATATGAGTAAAAATAGGAATCAACAGCATGGGCGCTTGAAGAGTAAACATTCATATATATATCATTATCGACGATCATCGAGAGGGCCGACACTCGTATTCCGCGCGAAGAGGATGTTGTGTTCAGTGTGCCCGACACGGAATTTTGCGCAATCATCAAGCCGGGATTTGGAGCATCGAAACTTCCGACATCAATCCCAATGAAGTTTTCCGTTCCGCCCATTGTAATATGATTCCCCGTGACATGGACGAGTGAATTCGATGATGAAAGTCCTAAAAATCGCTCGACAATCGCTGGTTCGATGATGTTAGCGGCCACCCACACCACTTCGGATGCATTCACACTGATTCCATTGACCTCGTTGAAAGTCGCAGGTGCTTCTATCGTAAACCCATTCACCGCCATCGGACCGACCGCGCCATCCACGAGGATCGTCGTATCCGCCGCGACGGGCTCCACGCGCGTGGCGGGTGCGGTGTCGGACAGGTCGCGCGTCCATGTTCCGGCCTCGTATCCGCCGAAAATCGACACGGTCGTCACCACGTCTTCGTGATAGGTCCCCGTCGCCACGACCACACCGTCCGCGCTGCCGAGCGTCGCCGCCGCGATGCCCGCGTTGATCGTCTTCATCGGCAGAAGCGCCGTGCCGGGGTTCGCGTCGTCGCCGCCCGCGCCGTCCACATAAATCACGTTCAGCGAATTCGTCGCCACGTCGCCGTTCGCGCAGTCGTTGTCGATGCCGTCGTCGGGAAAATCGAACATGCCGGGATTCACCGCCGGGTCCGCGTCGTCGCAGTCGGTCGGCGTCATCGACCAGCCGTTCGGCAGCGGCATGCCCGCGCACATGAAGGTCTGCGTGCCGGGATACGTATCGTAGTCCGCGTCGCGGTAAACCGTGACGATCTCCCACTTATCGGGATCGTAGTCCCAACAGTCGTCGCCCGCCGGGCAGTTCTCGCCGTATCCGTCGCCGTCATAATCGACGCACCCGCCCGTGTCGTCATCCGCCGAATCGTCGTCGCCCGTATCGTCATCGGCGTCGTCATCGGTCGCGTCATCGTCGGATGCGTCGTCGTCCGCGAGATCGTCGTCGGAGGTATCGTCATCCGCCGTGGCCGCGTCATCATCGGCCGTCGCGCTCGACGACGAGTCGTCGTCATCGCCGCACCCCACGGGATTCATGCCCGCGAGCGCGCACAGCAGCAACAGCACGATCTCAACACGATGAACCAAGTCGCGATGCGTCATGACATACCCCGATCCGCGTTGGGGGAAAGTCAAATATGGATGATGTTAACACAGGTCGAACGCGGAATGAAAGAAATATTTCTACGGCGTCGTCAGCGCAGTACCGACAGACCCTTCGCCCACTCCTCGAAGTCCCGCGCGGCGCGTTCGACCTTCGCCGCGCGGCGCTCGGCCTTGCCCATCTTTCGCAACGTCTCTTCGATGCCGGGCAATATGCCGAGGTTTGCGTTCATCGGTAGATAGGGACGCGCGGGGGACGCAGTGACGTGGCCGTGCAGAGCGCCCATCAGCGTGGTGGGCGGCGGCGGCGGGATCTCGATCCCCCGCGCCTCGGCCACCGCGAACAGCGCCGCGAGCATGCCGCACGCCGCGCTCTCGGTATAACCCTCGACACCGGTGATCTGACCCGCGAGCCGTACATTCGGCCGCGCTTCGAGAGCGAGCGTCGGCGTCAGTACGCGCGGGCCGTCCACATATGTATTGCGATGCATGACCCCGAGGCGCAGGAACTCGGCGTTCGCGAGGCCGGGGATCATACGCAGCACGCGCTGCTGATCGCCCCACTTCATGCGCGTCTGAAATCCGACGAGGTTGTACGCCTCGCCATGCGCATCCTCGCGACGCAGTTGCACCACGGCGAAGGGCCGCCGCCCGGTGCGCGGATCGACGAGGCCGACGGGGCGCATGGGGCCGAAGGCGAGCGTCATCGGCCCGCGCGACGCGATCGACTCGATCGGCATGCACGCCTCGAAGACGCGGTCATCCTCGAAGTCGTGCGGCGCCACCTTTTCGGCGGCGACGAGGGCGGCGAAAAACGCTTCGTACTCCTCGCGCGTCATCGGGCAATTGAGATAGTCGGGATCGCCCTTGTCCCAGCGCCCCGCGGCGAAAACGACCTCGCGGTCGATGGTGTCCGCGGCGACGATGGGCGAGGTGGCGTCGAAGAAAAAGAGCCCGTCGCTCCCCGTCGCCTCGCGGATCGCGGCGGCGAGGCCGTCCGTCGTAAGCGGACCCGTCGCGACGATCGCGGGTTCGTCCGGCAACTCGCGGATCTCGGCGCACTCGACGCGCACGCCCTCATCGGCGAGAAGGCGCTCGGTCTCGCGGCTCATCGTCTCACGGTGAACGGCGAGGCTGCCGCCGGCGGGCACACGCGCGGCGTCGGCCGCGGGCAGGATCACCGAGCCCAAGCGGCGCATCTCGGCTTTGAGCTGGCCCGGCGCGGTCTCGGGGCGATTGGAGCCGAGCGAATTGGAGCAGACGAGTTCGGCGGGGCCATGGAGCTTGTGCGCGGGGGTCTTCGCCTCGGGTTTGATATCCACGAGACGCACCCGCAACCCGGTGCGCGCCGCGAGATGCGCGGCCTCGCAGCCCGCTAGACCCGCGCCGACCACGAGCAGGTCGTGGCCGGGCGTCATGAGGCGATCTGCGCGGCCCCGGGATCGGCGGAAACGAGCACGTGCCCGCACTTCGGGCAGCGCGTCTCGTGCGGCGAGCCCTCGGGCGCGCCCGTGGGGATGCGCTCGGCCACCCAGGCGTGCGCGCATTTCGGACACGGCGTGGGCACCGGGCGGTCGCCGGTCAGGAAGTCGCACGTGTTGCACGCCCAGAACGGCGTCTTTTTCGCGCCGCGCTTGCGGGGCAGGCGTTCGACGAGCGTGCCCTTGCAGTCCGGCGTCATGCACGAGAACCCGGTGTCGTAGGGCGCGGTGCCCTTGCACTTGGGGTATTTCGAGCACGACCAGAAATGCGAACCGTATCGCGAGACGCGCAGCACCATCTTCGACTGGCACTCACCGCACGCGGGGGCGTGCGCGTCGTGGACCTCGTAGCGCGGCTTGGCCTTGGGCGCCTTGAGGCTGACGATGTTCTTGCAGTCGGGGTAGCCCGAGCACGCGAGATACGGGCCCCAGCGCCCTTCGCGCTTGATCATCGGGCTGCCGCATTTTTCGCAGGCGACCTCGGTGGTCTCGTCTTCCACAACGACGATCTTGCCGTTTTCGTCTTTCTTGAAGTTCTTGGAGCTCTTGCAAGTCGGATAGTTGGAGCACGCGAGATACGCGCCGCCGCGCCCGAACTTGATGCCCATCGGGTGGCCGCACTTCTCGCACGCGATGTCCGTCGCCTGGCCCTTGAGCTTGAAGTCCTTGAGGTGCTCCTGCGCGTTGTGCAGGGTCTTTTCGAAGGGATTGTAGAACTCGTGGAGCAGGGCGGTGTACGCCATGCGCCCTTCCTCGACCTCGTCAAGGTGCTCTTCCATCGACGCGGTGAAGCCCACGTCGAGCACGACGGGGAACGCGTCGATGAGCAGCCGCGTCACCACCTCGCCGAGCGGCGTCGGGTGCAGCGCGCCGCTGATTTTTTCGACGTACCCCTTGTCCTGGATCGTCGTCATGATCGACGCGTAGGTGGACGGGCGACCGATGCCCAGCTCCTCGAGCTCGCGGATCAGCGCGGCCTCGGAGAAACGCGGCGGGGGCTGCGTGAAGCGCTGCTCGGTGCGCACTTCGCGGCCGGCGAGTTCGTCACCAATCGCGAGCGTCGGCAGCACGACGCGGGGGGCCGCTCCGTCGGTCGCGCGGCGGTGGAACTGGTCGTCTTCCTCTTCAGTGCGCCGGTCGGCTTCGATGTCGCCGCCGTCACGCCAGGCGCGCATGTAACCCGCGAAGGTCTCCTCGGTCGTGGTGACGGCCAGGACGTAGGTTCCGTTTTCGACCTCGACGGTCTTTTGCGACAGTTCCGCGGGCACCATCTGGCTCGCGATGAACCGCCGCCAGATCAGGCGGTAGAGCCGGAACTGCTCAGGCTTGAGATGCCCTTCGAGCTTCTCGGGCGGCAGGTCGATGCGCGTGGGGCGAATCGCCTCGTGCGCTTCCTGCGCACCTTTTCCACTTTTATAGAAGTTGGGTTTTTCCGGCAGATACCGCTCGCCCCACGTCTCGCGGATGTACTCCGCGGCGGCGGCCTGCGCCTCGGGGGCGATGCGCACGGCGTCGGTACGCATGTAGGTGATGAGTCCCTCGGGCCCTTCGCCGGTGACGTCCACGCCCTCGTAGAGCTGCTGCGCCACGGCCATCGTCTGCTTGGGCGACATGCGAAGCTGCCCGCTCGCCGCCTGCTGCAATGTGCTCGTGATGAAGGGCGGGCTGGGCTTGCGCTGCGTGGTCTTGGTCTGGATGTCCAGAACGCGGAATTTGCCCGCCACGAGCGCGGCGCGCACGGCCTCGGCGTCCTTCGCGTTGTCGATCTCGGCCTTCTTGTCGCCGATACGCACCAGCTTGACCGCGAACGGCGCGGTTTCGCCTTTTTGCACGTCGGCGTCGATGACCCAGTATTCGCGGGGCGTGAAGGCTCGGATCTTCTCTTCGCGTTCGAGCACCACGCGCACGGCGACGCTCTGCACGCGCCCGGCCGACAGGCCGTATTTCACCTTTTTCCAGAGGAAGGGCGACAGGTTGTATCCGACGAGGCGGTCGAGAATGCGCCGGGCCTGCTGGCTGTTGAACCTGTTTTCGTCGAGCTTCATCGGGTGCTTGAGGGCTTCCAGTACCGCGCGCTTGGTAATCTCGTTGAACATGACGCGCTGGACCGTCTTGCCCTTCGCTCCGATGGCCTGCGCGACGTGCCAGGCGATGGCCTCTCCCTCGCGGTCGGGGTCGGGGGCGAGCAGGATGACGTCCGCCTTTTTCGCGGCGTCCTTGAGTTCTTTGAGCACCTTTTCCTTGCCGGGGATGGTGACGTACTTGACCGCGAAGTCTTTCGCGACGTCGACGCCGAGGTCCGACGTGGGCAGGTCGCGGACGTGGCCCACGCTCGCCTTCACGTCGTAACCCGTGCCCAGATACTTCTTCAGCGTCTTCGCCTTGGCCGGCGACTCGACGATGAGCAGGGTCTGGCTCATGCGCTCTCCGTTTTTGCGGAACCCTCGGGCTCCCGACGATGGGTCGTCCACGAACCTAGAGGTTCAGGACGTAATGGCCTCCGGGCCGCGCCCGGATCGCACCGCGCAGTTCCAATTCCAGCAGGATGGTCAGCAGACGCTGCGCGGGAAGGCCCGTCGCTCCGGCGAGATCGTCGATGTGCCGGGGCTCCAAAGAGAGGGCTTCTAACACACAAGCGGGTTCCCCTGTCAAGCCGAATGAGCGCTTATGATGTTCCGCATCGATCCGGGGAGGGGTCGGAACGCGCTCGCGGCGCGCGAATTCGGGCAGGATCTGCGCGATCACGTCCATCGCTTCGGTGACGGGCGGCGCACCGTCGCGGATGAGCGCGTTGGTGCCCCGCGACGCGGGCGAGTCGATGGGGCCGGGCAGGGCGAAAACGGGTTTTCCCTGTCGGTTCGCGTAATCGACCGTGTGTAAGGTGCCCGATTTCTCACCGGCTTCGATCACCACCACGCCCATGGAGAGGCCCGAGATCAACCGGTTGCGTCGGGGAAAGTTCTGCGGAAAGGACTGCATGCCCGGAAAAAACTCCGTCATCACCGCGCCGCGCCCGTCGGCGATCATCCGCGCGAGCCCGGCGTTGGAGCGCGGCGTGATGTTGTCGATGCCCGATCCCAGCACGGCCAGCGTGCGTCCATCCGGCGCGGCGAGCGCGCCTTCGTGGCAGGCGGTGTCGATGCCGAGCGCGAGACCCGACACCACGGCGAGCGACGCCCCCGCGAACTCGCGGGCGAGGGATCGGGCCGTGCGCAAGCCGTAGTCCGTGGGGTTTCGCGTGCCGACCATGGCGACGGCCAGATGATCCTCGCCCTGCCATTCGCCGAGCACATAAAGCAGGAGCGGGGCGTCATCGAGCGCGCGCAGGGGAGTGGGGTAGTCGTCGTCGTCGATCGAAATCACCCGCGCGCCGATGGCCGCGAGCGTGGACTTCGCCGCCGCGACGCGGTCCCACTCGTCGAAACCCACGATCGCCCGGGCCGCGCCGGCGGGTGCACCCGCCTCGACGAGCAGATCGACGGGCTGGCCAAAGACGTGCTCGGCGGAACCGAACGCCGCGATCAGCCGCCGCGCCGTGACCGGCCCCACGCCCTTTGCGTCGAGCGCCGAGAGCGCGAGTCGGTGGTCATTGGCGGCGTTCGGTGCGGGCATGGCTGGATTCTACTTCATTCGATCAAACGTCCGGTTTCCAGCTTTGGGACCAGTCGATATGCGCCAATTCCTCTGGGTCCCCCTTGACTACGCCGTCGCGGCGCGTCCATTCGATCACCTTTTTTGATGGGCTTTCGGGACCGCCTGACTGATCCGCGACCATGATCTTCAGTCGCCTGCCTTTACGACGAATTTCGATCGGCTCGCCGGTCGCAGCGACTTGGTCGAGGAGTTCATCGAGATGGCTGAGCAAGAACTTCACGCTGCATTTCATCGAAAACACCCCGTTTCATGTCATCACTTCCCGTACGGCGCGGGGAGGATCGGGGGGCGCTTCGGCGGCGACGACGTGCGCTGGAGTTCGATCTCGCCGACGAGCGCCGCGGGCGCGGCCGCCGCAACGGGAATGAAGCCCGACTCCGCGCCGCAGAATCCGTTAAAGACGCCGGGTTGGTCGTCGGTCATCAGGATCTTCGAGATTGACACCAGCGGCGTTCCCACCAGCGACGCCCCGCGCACCAGCGTCTCGGCGCCCGTGTCGGGGTCGACCTTGTAGATCAGCGTCGGCACGTTCATGAACGCCTGGAAGTTCACGCGGCCCGTCATCGTCTCGCCGCCGCGCGAATTCTTGAGGATCAGGCCGTAGGGTTTGCCTTGGCGTTTCGTCTCTCGCATCAGAGCCTTCTTGAGCGCCTCGGGCGAAACCGTTTTGCGCGACGTGACGATCAGGTTCGCCATGCGCCCCATCGGGTCGAGCTTGCCGTCTCCGCGTCCGTGGCCGTTGCTGGTCCCGAAACCCGGAATCGGCGCGCGGGAGAGCAGAAAGTTTCGCAGCACGCCGCTTTCGATCAGCGTCACGCGCCGCGCGGGTACGCCCTCGGTGTCGAAGCGGTAGAATCCATTCAGGTCATCGCCCGCGAATCGGTCCATCGTCGGATCGTCGTGCACGTCGATGAATGACGGAAGGATCGCCGCGCCGACCTTGCCCTTAAAGGTCTGGCCCTCCTGCGTGTCGCGCATGCGCTCGCCTTCGAGGCGGTGGCCGACGGCCTCGTGAAAAAACACGCCGGTCGTCTGCGCGTCGAGGATCGCCGGCGCGGAAATCGGATCGATGACCTCGGCTTTACACAGCGCGACGAGGTCCTCGACCATCCGGTCCGCGGCCTTGCGCAGCTCGTCCTTCGCGGGAAGGCCCGCCTTCGACGAGGCATAACGCTGGAAGTGATTCTGCAATTGCATGCCATCATCGGCGTAACCGGTCGCGCGGGCGTAAAAAGAAAGCAGCCCGTCGGTTTCGACGATCCGCGCGCCCTCGGTGTTGACGTAATATCGGGTCTCCACCTCGAGCGCGACGCGCACCTGCCCCTCGACGACCTCGGGCACCGCGTTCATGCGCTTCGTGAGTTCACGGGCAAAATCGGCCCACTCGGCGCGGTCGAAGGGGATCTCGAGGCTTTCGCTTTCGAAGACCTGCGGCTCCTCGCGAGAAAAATCGTCGAAGCCTTCCTTCTCTTTTTCGGTTTTCGAATAGACCGTCTTGCCCTTCTTGCCGAGGTACTGCGTGAGCGCGTTCTTGTAGGCCTGATCCGCCGCGAGCCAGAGCTGCGAACGCAGCGCGTCGGCGTCGGGCTCGATCGGCCCTCCGAAGGTTCGGTTTTCGGTATTCGCGGCGACGTCCATCTGGAACCCGCCGTTGCCCGACGAATCGAAGTGATAGTCGCCCACGCGCGACTCGACATAGATCGACCGATTGCGCAGCTCGTAATCGTCAAAGAGCGCGCCGGAACGCGCGTTGAGCACCCATCCCGTCGAGGTGGTGTAGAGGAACGAGGTGAAGTACGCCGGATCGAACCCTTCCATCTTCAGCGTGCGCGTGCGTTCGAGTTCGGCGACGAGCGCGTCCATGACGGGTTTGCGCAGCGAAGGATCGTCACCAATCGCCCACGCGCCGGTGACGCGGATGAGCAGCAATGCGGCGAACAAAAACGCGACCAGACGCACTCGAATCATGAAACACTCCCGGCGCAAGCGCGCCGCATAGATGGCGGAAGGGTGAACCTTATCCGATTTCCCGATACGTCGAAAGATCCGCGAGGCGGGCGCGGCCCTCAGTTCTTCGGCGCTTTCGCCGCATCGACGCGCGCGATGGCCTGCTTCGCAATCTCGACCTCGCGCACACGCTGGGGCATTTCCTCGACGAGGCGTTGATAGATCTCCTTCGCCTCGGGGTAGCGGGCGAGCTCCTCGAGATACGCGCCGTAACGCAAAAACGTCTGGGCGCTCTCGGCGTTGTAGGGCTTGGCGTCAACTGCCGCGCGATACCACGTCATGGCCTTTTGCGCGTCGTTTTTTTGGAAGCGATAGGTCGCCGCGAGCGTGAGCATGGCTTTGCGCCCAGCGGACGTTTCGGGTTCGTCGGTCGCGAGTTTTTCGAGCGTTTCGATTCCCGCATCCAGATCGCCTGACGCGAGCGACTTGCGACCATCCTCGAGCGCGCGACGCATGTCGCGCTCGACGTCCTGCGTCTCGGGGTCACTGCTCGGCAGCGCGACCGAGGTGTTCGAGTCCGCCGGCAGCTCGCCGGGATCGAACGGAGGAAACAGCCGCGTCCAGATCGCGTGTACGAGCCACACGGCGAGGAGGATCACAACGAGACGCTTGATCTGACGCAGCAGCCACAGCGTGGGATTGTGCTGCGGGGGTGCGGGAAGCTCCGGGATGGGAATCGCGCCACCGGGGTTCGGCTCGCCGGACTCCTCGGCGCGAAGCTCGGCCTCCACCTGACGCAGCACCGTGGGGTCGTAGATGTCGGTTCGCGGACGTGGCGGCAGCGCACCGCCCGCCTGTCCGTTTGATCCGCCTTTTGTCTTCGCGTCGTCCGCCATGGGAAACAGTTTCCGTAACCCGGGTGCGGGGTGTCAAGGAGCGCCGTTTCATGCGGGAGGAGCCGATCATGACGGAATCCGCGAAGCGGATGCCGATGACGAAAGGGTGTCCTGCTCCGCACGGCCTGTTATAGTGAACTCCACGACTATCCTGGGGGGATGGACAAACCGGCGTCGAACGGTTGAAGCGAAGCGCGCTCATGGGAGCTTTCGACCAAACCGCGACGCGGAAGGGAGGACGCCATGGCTGTCAACGGCGAGGTCCAATTTCGCGGCGGCCCGCGCGCGCACGCGTCCATCAACGATGATGTGTGGGCGTCGCGTTACAACGAAGCGGTCTTTCGACGCGAAGTCGACCGGATGCTGTCGCGCATCCACCGCTGCCCGACGCTGGAACTGGCACGGGAGCAGTTGCTTCGGTACGTGACGATCGCCGAACTCTACGCGTCCCACGACCCCCGGTTGATTCAATCCGATCAGGGCGTCCGCATTCGCGACTGCGCGCGGTGTTGGCGCGGTATTTTGAGTTACCGCTCGGATCAGAAGACGGGCTTCAGCGTGACGCAGGCCCTGCTCGACCTCGCCAATGGTGTGGACCGGCCCGACCTCACGACAGGGTTCTACGCCGAGATGATTCACCTGGTGCAGGGCCTCGAAGGCCGCGCGCCGGTGGGGGAAGCGGACGAGTTCGATCTTGACGAAACGCTGCAGGGACGCGAGGCGGCGACGGTCCGGTCCCATCAGCTCGACGTCATCTGGACCCGGACCCAGGAGTGCATGGATCGCTATCCGCACGGGCTGGACGACGAAGTCCGACAGCGACGCCGAAGGCGGCGGAAAGAGATTCTGAATGCACTGGGCGGAACGGCGAAGGACTGGCGGGACTGGCGCTGGCACGCGCGAAACATCGTTCGCGACGCGCCCCGGCTGAAGTCGCTGATCGATGTGCCCGAAGCGGCCCTTCGAGACATCGACTCCGCGCGACGCGGTCGACTGCCCTTCGGCGTCACGCCCTTCTATCTCTCGCTCATGGACGATGCGGGGTACGACGCGGCGCTGCGGGCGCAGGTGTTTCCCTCGCGCCGGTACGTGGACGAGATGCTGGCGCATCGGGGCGAGCGGTCGCGGGCGATGGATTTCATGATGGAACATGAAACATCCCCCGTCGATTTCGTCACGCGGCGATACCCCTCGGTGGCCATCCTCAAACCCGTGAACACGTGCCCGCAGATCTGCGTGTATTGCCAACGAAACTGGGAGATCGAGGACGCCATGGCGCCCGGCGCGACGGCTCCCGCCGCGAAAATGGAAGCGGCGATTCGCTGGATCGGCAAGCACCCGGCGATTCGCGAGGTGCTGGTCACGGGCGGCGATCCGCTGGCGCTCGGAGATGAGCGGCTCTTCGGGTTGCTGGAGCGTCTCGCGGCCATACCGTCGATCGAACGCATTCGCATCGGAACGCGGATGATCGTGACCGTGCCGATGCGCGTCACCGAGGCATTCGCGCGGCGGATCGGCGCGCTGCGCAAGCCGGGCGTTCGCGAGATCGCCCTCGTCACGCACGTCGAACACCCCTACGAGGTGAACGACGACATGGTCGCCGCCGTCGATCGCCTGCGCCGGCGGGGCATCGCGGTGTACAACCAATTGGTGTTCACGTTCTTCAACTCGAGGCGGTTCGAATCGGCAGCCCTTCGGCGTGTGCTGCGCAGGATCGGCATCGACCCGTATTACGTCTTCAACATGAAGGGCAAGGAGGAGACCGACGACTTTCGGGTCCCCATCGCGCGCCTCATGCAGGAACTCAAGGAAGAAGCGAGGCTGCTGCCAGGCCTCGAACGCACGGACGAAGCGGTCTACAACCTGCCGAGGCTGGGAAAGAACTATCTCCGGGCCGTCCAGCACCGCGATGTGCTGACGATCCGGCCCGACGGATCGCGGGTGTACGAATTCCACCCGTGGGAGAAAAACATTGTGCGTCGCGAAGCGTGGGTTGGCCCGGACGTGCCGATCCTGGCCTATCTCCGGCGGCTCGAGGCGATCGGCGAATCGCCGGAGGACTACTCGAGTATCTGGTATTATTTCTAACGGCGATCGAAACGGGCTTCTCATGAGAAGGAACGGCGGGCTGGTTTCCCTGAATCTGAGCGTCCGCGACCTCGCCCCCTCGGCGACGGTCGCCATCAACGACATTTCCAACGAGTTGATCCGCGGCGGTCGCGTCGTCTACAAGCTGGGGCTGGGACAGTCACCGTTTCCCGTCCCGGCGTCGGTGGTTGAGGCGCTGCGCGCGAACGCCCACCACAAGGACTATCTGCCGAGCCAGGGGCTCCCGGCGCTGCGCGAGGCCGTCGCGCGTTTTCATCAGAAGAACGACAACGTCGCCGTGCATCCCGATGACGTCCTGATCGGTCCCGGCTCCAAGCTTCTGCTGTTCCTGCTTCAACTCGCGTACTACGGAGACCTCGTGGTTCCGACGCCGTGCTGGGTGTCGTACGCGCCGCAGGCGCAGATTCTGGGTCGCCCGGTGCATTTTCTGCCGACGAATTTCGAGGGGAAGTGGCGGCTGCGTCCGGAGGTGCTGGAGGAGCTATGCCAGCTCGATCCTGGCCGACCGCGCATCGTGATCCTCAACTATCCCGGCAATCCCGACGGGACGACGTACAGGCCGACGACCCTCAAGCGCATCGCCGAGGTCGCACGGCGGCACCGCGTGATCGTGCTCTCCGACGAGATCTACGGCAAGCTGCACCACGAGGGGCGCCACGTCTCCATCGCGCAGTTCTATCCCGAGGGAACGATCATCAGCTCGGGTCTGTCCAAGTGGTGCGGCGCGGGGGGATGGCGGCTCGGTACGTTCAGCTTCCCGCCGACGTTGAAGCGCTTGATGGAGACGATGGTGTCGCTCGCCTCCGAAACCTACACGGCGGTCAGCGCGCCGACGCAGCACGCGGCGATCCGCGCATTCGACGGCGGAACCGACATCGAGATGTATCTCGTGCACGCGCGGCGGATTCTGTCGGCGCTCGGAAACTGGATCGCGGGGCGTCTTCGCGATTCCGGCGTCCGCGTCGTATCGCCGGAGGGGGGATTCTACCTCTTTCCGGATTTCAGCTCGCACGCCGAGCGATTGAGCGCACGCGGCATCACCACGTCGGCGATGATGTGCGCGCGGATTCTGGCCGAGACGGGCGTGGCGTTTCTGCCCGGCGTGGAATTCGGACGCCCGGCGAACGAATTGACGGCTCGAATCTCCTATGTCGATTTCGACGGCGCGCGCGCCCTCGCCGCCGGTGAAACGACCGGGCTCGACAAGCCCCTCGACGAGGAATTCATCGCCACCTACTGCCACCGGACCTATACGGCCACCAAGCGTCTGTGCGAGTGGCTCGGCGCGCTGTGAATAGCCGGTCGGCACGGGTTGTCACAAAGACGCGACAGCGGACAACGGGTGTTCGCCCTTGGGGAGTAGCGAAATCGGGGACCGATTCCCCGATTTCGCGGTCGAGTGCCGTCTACTGGACCTGGAATTCCGTAACTTCGATCGTGGATTCGGCACGATAGAGTTTTCCTTTGATCTCCACCTTCTTCCCGTGGGTTTCTTCGCCTTTGAAAAGCGAAGCGCTGCCTTCGTTTTCAAGATAGTGCAGCGACAAACCGGCCAGATCGGCGATGGGTTTTCCGTCGCTGCCTTTTGCGCTCTCCACTTTCAGCACATGTCGGTGTCCGTAGATGCTGCATTGCGCGCCGGCGCCGGCGGTGGACTTCAGCGTGCATCCGAGACAGATGTTCTGCCCGACGACGGTGACCTCCTGCGGGCCGGTCCCGGCGGTAGCGGCGGTCGCCGCGACGACCGTTGTGAGAAGGAAGAGGACGACGAAACGGGCGAACCTCGATGAATGTTTCACGAACAGTTTCCTCCGTCATGGGGTTTGCGAATCGCCGGGCCGATCAAAACGACCCGTCGGTTTTCGCTGTTGCATTTCGATACGCCGCACCCGTCGGAATCGTTCCCGACGTGAAGTCCAATGGAACGCGGTTTCGCCGTTTCGTCCTTGACCCTGCGGACGGGCGACGTGTAAAGTCAGTGCGTTCGCGCAGCGATTTCGCGGGAGTTTGCCCATTTTTCACACGTTCCGATGGTTCCGGCGGTGGCGTCCGGTCGCGGCTGTGTGCCTTGCCTTGATGATCGCCGCGCTTGCCGCGGCGCCGGGTGCGGCGCGCGCCGACGGCGGCAAAGTCGTCGCCGGGGCCGATGCGGGGCTGGTGAAGATGCTCGCCTCGCAGAAGGACACCGACGAGATCGACGTTGACGCGGGGCTCGGCTACGGGGTGCGCATTGGCTACGGGCTCTCCGATTTCCTGACCTTCGAGTTCGGATTCATGCGCGCGCAGACCGAGGCGCAGATCGGCACGGAAAAACGCGTCGCGGTGACGAGCGATGAGGCGATTTTCGGGGTGAACTGGTCCGTGACGAACGCGACCTGGCGACCGCAGATTCTGACCGGCCTGACGTATCACATGGCGCGCTTCGACGCGCCGGTCGAGGACGAGAACAGCTTCGGCCTGACCGCCGGGCTGGGTCTGATGGGCGTGATCGCGCCGTACCTGCACGCGGGGCTGCGCGGGCGCTACCACTACCAGTTCCCGGAGGATCTGGAGACCGTGAATCTGATGACGCTGATGATGGCCGTGGACGTGTGGTTTTGAGATGGCCGTGGACGTGTGGTTTTGAGATGACCCTGGATGTGTGGTTTTAAGATGATTGTTCGCCGCGCGCTGATCGCCGTGCTGATCGCCCTGCTGCCCGCCGTCGCGGCGGCCAAGGACTTCAAGTCGATGCCCGCGTTCGACATCGGCGGGCGTTGGATCTTCGGCTATCAGACCGGGGCGAAGGAGGTCGTCATCCAGCCCGGCCTCGCCTACGGCGGCACGTTTACGCAGATCATCGACTTCTCATGGGCGCGCAACATGGCCTTCGAGGCGAACTATCTGCACAGCTTCAGCCACGGTGAAACCGAGTCCGAGGACGGCGGCGACGTCGCGGTCTTCGACATCACCATGGACAGCGGCTCGGCCAACATCGGCTACTTCTTCTCGGGACGAAAGCTCCTGCCCTACATCTCGACGGGGCTCGGCGTGGCGGTGCTCAAATACGAGCCCGAGGCCGCGGTGGACAAGGTCTGGGAGCAGGACGTGACGTTCAACATCGGCGGCGGCGCGGACTGGACGCTGTGGGAAGCGGCGAAGAGCGGCGCGCTCGACCGCATTCTGCTCGGCGCGCGGGTGCGTTACGAGTATATCGCCGTACAGCAGATCTTCGACGTCGGCATGAGCGCGCTCGCCATTACCGGCCGCTTCGAACTGCGGTTCTAGCCGACATGACTCCCCGTGCATGCATCGTCGTTCTCATGGTCATGTTCGCGTTCGCCTGCGCGGGCACGGCGCACGCCGTCGAGACCGGCGAGTCGGCCATGACGTTTCAGGCGGGCGGCGCGGTGCTGGGCGGCAAACTCGGCGAGCTGTTCTCGCCCGACTTCGCCTACGGCGTGAACATGGCCTTCGGGATCACCGATTACCTCGGGATCTTCGCCGACGCGCTCTACGCCGTGCATCAGCAGGCCGACCAGGACAAATATGGCACGCTGAACTTCGCCCACGGCACGATCGCGATCGGTCCGCGCGGCGGTTACACGTGGGACCATTTCGTGCTGTACGGGGGCGCGGCGCCCGTCGCGTCGCTCATGACCTATAAGGCGCGCTATTCGGCGGGAACCGGCACGGACGAGGACGAGACGGACGCGCACGGCTTCGGCGGCATGGCCGAGATTGGCGCGGACGCCTTCGTGTCGTCGTCGCTCACCGTCGGGCTCTCCGGCCGCGTCACCATCGTCTCGACCGATCTCGAGTTCGCCCACGGCGCGGACGTGGACAACCTCGTGGAGACTTACACGTGGTACGCGGGCCTGCTTCGCGTCACGCTGATTTTCTGAATATGCGGCCCGACGGTCTGCGCATGAACATGCCGCACCGCTGCCCCCGCCTAGGTGGCTTCCTGCCCAAAGCACTTCTCGTTGCGTTCCTTTTCTGTCTGCTCGCGGCTTGCTCTCCCCCGCCGCCGCTCGGCAATGTTGACGATCTCGAAGATCGACTTGCCGCCGATCCGGACAACGTCGCGCTCATCACGATGCTCGCGACGCAGCTGAGCGTGAACGCCGCCGATGTGGATCGGGCGATGTCCTTGATCGAGACCGCGCTCGCGCGCGACCCGAAGAACGTGGAACTGCTGCGCACGCTGGCGCAAATCCACCATTTTTCGCCCAAGGCGGACTTGGCGAAGGCGGCGGTCGCCTACGAACGGCTGATCGCGGCGGGCGGCGGAACCGCGGACGTCTACACGCATCAGGAAATGTGTCTCCTTGCACTCGGTCGTCCGACCGACGCCGAAGCGGCGTACCTGAACGCGATCCGCGACGCAAAGGAGCACGGCGCGGAATACAATCGGCGTCGCGCGCAGGAGTTCCTGGGCCGACTCTACGCTCAGCAGGGACGCACGGCGGAGGCCGAGGCGGTGCTAAAGGAATCGGCCGCGAATCTCGACGAATTCAACGCGCGGGAGGATCGCTACTGGGGTTGCCCTTATCAGGCGCTGGGCGAGCTGTACCAAATCACCGGGCAGGTCTCGAAGGTCGCGGCCGAGTACATGAAGGCCGCGGACGCCGAGAGCGACAAGTGGGAGTCGCAGCTCTGGGCGGCGGTCAAGTGCTGGCTCGTCGCCGACTACGCCAACGCGCAGGTCTATATGGACCGTGCGTTCAAGCTCGCGGACAAGCCGGCGCTCAAGGTTTTTCAGGGCGCGCTCTGGCTGTTCCAGAAGCGCTACGACGAAGCCGAGCGGCTGTTCGGCGAAGCGAGCGCCGAATTGCCCGAGGCCGCCCGCGTCGGGCGTGCGCACCTCGCCCTCATTCGAAAGGACTACCCGGTCGCCGAGCGCGAATTCCGCACGGCCATCGCCGCGTTCGATGCGCGGCGGGCAAGCGGGCCGATGGTCACGCAGATTCCCGAGTTCGACCCGTGGATCGAGAACTTCGCGCTGCTGGGCCTCGGCTGGACGCTCGCCAATCAGAACCGCCACGCCGAGGCGCTCGACCAGTACTTCACGATCGTCTCGCGCAACAAATACGATTTGCTCGCGGGTCTCGCGCGCGGGAACTCGCTCACGGGCCTTCAGCGGCTCGACGAGGCGCAGGCGGTTTTCGACGAATTGCTCTCGCACTATCCCGACAACCCGTACCTGCTCGCCGAGACCGCGTTGGTGCAATACAACAGGGGCGAGGACGCGGCGGCCGAGGCCAACTTCAAAAAGGCGCTCGCGCGCGAGGACAAGAATTACACCTGCCCCTACGAGGGTCTCGGTCTCGTGTACCTGCGTCAGGGGAAGGTCGAGGACGCGAAGAAGAACTTCGAAAAGGCGATCGAGATCAACCCCGGCATTGAATACAAGAAGTTCAACGGCCTCGCGAAGATCTATATCAAGGAAGGCCGTGTGAAAGAGGCGCGCGAACTGCTCGAGCGCTCGGTCCACAACTATCCGCACGACGGCGAGGCCGCCCGCATGCTGAAAGAACTCGATGCCGCGAAAACGCCCTGACCGGCTCGTCGTCGTGATGGTCGCGGTGGTCGTCGCCGCGTCGTTCGTCCTCACGGCGGGCGCGTGCTCGAAACCGCGCAAGGAAAAACGCGTCTCGCACGAGATCGTCATCCCGAACGTGCCGCGTCCGCACAACGCCGAGGCCGACCGGCTTGTCGCGCGAGCGAAGGCCGAAGCCGATCCGAAGGTGCGCGCGGCGCTCTACGAAAAGGCGCTGGCGGTCGAGCCCGGGCACCTCGCCGCGTCGGCGGGCCTCACCAAGATCCTCGCCGACGATCCGGCGTCCGACGCATCCCGCGTCGTGGAAATGCTCGCCCGCGTGGCCGGAGCGAACCTGTCGGACCGAGAGGCACACCTGTCTCTCGCCCGTGCGCGGCTGCGACTCGCGACGCCCGATGTCCACGGCGCGCGCAAGGCGTACGAACACGCGATCACGCTCAACCCCGGCGAGCCCGAGGCGTACCGCGAACTCGCGCGCACCTATATGAGCGGCGATGCGGCCAAGCCCACCGAGGCCGCCCGTCTTCTGCGCATCGCGATCCGCGTCGCCCCGCGCCGTGCCGACATCGCCGAGGAACTCGGCCGCGCGCTCGATGCGGCGGGCGACCGCGCCGGCGCCGAGTCCGCGTATCGCTACGCGAAAGAGAAGACGGGCGACGAGGCGCCTGCTGCACCGACGCCCTGATGCGCGCGGAATCGCAACGACCCTCACTCCGGCTCGCTTCGCTCGCCACCCCTCTCCCGTCATGACGGGAGAAGGGATGGGGGTGAGGGCTCCCGTCCCCGCGTTGATTTTTTTCGGCCGCCGCGCCATGAATACGCGCCCGCCGGGGGCGCTGACCCCTCGTGTGCGGAGGGCGATGATATGAGTGCCGATGCATCGTTGATTCACACGGCCGAACTGCTCGAGTGGCCGAAGATCCTCTCGCGTCTCGCGGAGCACGCCATGAGCGCGCCGGGCCGCGAGGCGTGCGAACACCTGCCGTTTTGCGACGACGCCGATTCAGCCGCGCGTGCGCTGGCCGCCGTCACCGAGGCCGCCGCGCTGCTGCGCGAAGCGCTCGCCCCCGCGCTCGCCGACGTCACCGACATCGCGCCCGATCTGGAGCGCGCCTCGCTCGGCGCGATGCTGGCGGGCGAGGATCTGATCCGCGTCGCCGACGCACTGCGCGCCGCGCGCCGCACCCGCGACGTCCTCGTCGAAGAGTGGGAACGCACCCCGCGCCTCGCCGAGATCGCGATGCAGCTTGCCGCCGATGAGCCGCTGGAGATGGACATCTTCGCGGCGATCGACCGCGACGGCGAGGTGAACGACGCGGCGTCGCCGGAACTGGTCGAGCTGCGCCGCCGCCACCGCCGATTGCACCAGCAGATTCTCGACACGATGAACGAGCTGGTGAAGCACGGCGAGTGGGCCGAGTTCCTGCAGGACGACTACTACACGGTTCGCAACGGCCGTTACGTGCTGCTCGTGCGCGTCGAGCGCCAGCACAAGATCGAAGGCATCGTCCACGACATCTCGGGCAGCGGCCAGTCGCTCTACATCGAGCCCAAGGAGATCACGAATCTCAACAACGTGCTGCGCGGCACCGAGGTCGCCATTGCGCAGGAGGTCGCGCGTATCCTGCGCGCACTCACCGCCCGCGTTGCCGCCACGGCGGACGCGATCCACGCGAGCGCCGAAGCCCTCGTCGAAATCGACATCGTTTTCGCCAAGGCGCGCTATGCTGCTGCGATCGGCGCGTCCGAGCCCACGCTCGCCCCCGAAGGCCGCATGCGCCTGCGTGCGCTGCGCCATCCGCTGCTGGTCGGGCGCGACGACGTTCGCGCGGCGGCAAACGTCGAGCGCGTCGTCACGAACGACGTGGAGTTCGCGGCCGGCGCGGGGTGCGTGATCGTCACGGGGCCGAACACCGGCGGCAAAACGGTGTTGCTCAAGGCCGTCGGGCTCGCGGCGCTGTTCGTGCGCGCGGGGATGCATCCGCCGGTCGCGTTCGATTCCGAGACCGTGTTCTTCGACCGCGTCTTCGCGGTGATCGGCGATCGCCAGTCGATCGAGGCGGGGCTCTCGACTTTCGCGGCGCATCTCGCCGCGCTGCGGGAGATCGCGCGCGACGCCGGGCCGCGCAGCCTCGTGCTGCTCGACGAGATCGGCGAAGGCACCGACCCGCGCCAGGGCGTCGCGCTCTCGATGGCGGTGCTCGAACACCTCGTCGCGAGCGGCGCGCGCACGCTCGCCACCACGCATTTTTCCGAGCTCGCCGCCCTCGCCACGCAGCGCGCGGGTTTCGTCAACGCGTCGATGGAGTTCGACCCGGCGACGATGCGCCCGACCTACCGGCTGCGTCTGGGCATTCCGGGGCGATCCGGCGCGTTCGACGTGGCCGAGCGCATGGGCCTTCCCGCGCCGATTCTCGCCCGCGCGCGCGAGCTGTACGAAGGCGCGGGCACCGAACTGCAAGCGATCATGGAAGATCTTGATCGTGCGCATCAGGAATGGCGGAGCAAGACCACCGCCGCCGAACGTGACCGCGCGACCGCGCGTGATCTGGTCGAAAAGCAGCGCGAACTGTTGCGCGATCTGGAAAGCAAGAAGCGCGAACGCGCGCAAAAAGAACTCGCCGCCGTCGAATCGATGTACCGCGACGCGCGCGAGCGCATCCGCGCGCTGTTAGCCGAACTGAAGGAGCGCCCCACGCGCGCCGAGGCGCAAAGCGTGAAGGAACAGATCGCCCAGGTCGTCGAGGAGGTCCGCGCGCAGACGCCGCCGCCCGAGGACGCGATCCCCGAACGGATCGGCTACGTGCCGATTCGCGACTGGTCCGCGATGCACGAGGGCGACGCCGTGTATATCGGCGCGCTGCGCGCGAAGGGAAAGCTCGAAACGCTGCCCGACGCGAGATCGCAACTGCGCGTGCTGGTGGCTGGCGCGCGCGTCACCATCGACGCAGCCGACGTATTTCACCCCGTCGTGGACGAAGCGCCCGCCGAGGTGCGGGTGCGCGTGCTGCCGCCGGCGCGCGTCGAGGCCGCGTCGTCGAAGGACCGGTCGCTCGACCTGCGCGGGCAGTACGTCGCCGATGCGCTCGACCACACCGCCGAATACCTCGACCTCGCGTGGCGGTCGCGCTGGCATCAGGTGACGATCATTCACGGCCACGGCACGGGCAGCCTCAAGCGTGAGATCCGCGAGTATCTGCGCGGCGCGCCGTACGCGCTCGCGTTTCGGCCCGGCGAACGGGGCGAGGGCGGCGACGGCGCGACGGTCGTGGACTTCGATTATTCCGACGAGGCGTGACCGGCGGCGGCATGCTCGAATGCGCGCACGAGCGCGGCGGCGGCCTCGGCGATTTCGGCGCTCGTCGTTCCCCGTCCCAAGGTCAGTCGAACCGCGCCGAGCGCCGTGGCCGTGTCGAGTCCCTGCGCCAGCAGGACGTCCGACGGCGACTCGCCGCCCTCGTGACATGCGGAGCCGGTGGACGCGGCGATCTCGGGAGCGCCGGCGAGAATCGCGCTGCCCCGCGCCCCGGGAAACGACACATTGAGGGTATTGGGCAGCCGCTCGGTTTCGTGCCCGTTCAGTCGAATGCCGGGAATCGCCGTCCACAACCGCGACCACAAGTCGTCGCGCAGGGCCCGAACGCGGGCGGATTCGCGCTCCATATCCCGCGCGGCGATTTCGCAGGCGTAACCCAGCGCGACGATGTACGGCACGTTTTCGGTTCCGGGTCGTAGCCCGCGCTCGTGGCCCGCGCCGAGCAAAAACGGACGCAGCGGCGTCCCGCGACGCACGTACAGCGCGCCGACGCCTTTGGGGGCGTAACACTTGTGCCCCGCCACGGTCAGCAGATCCACGCCCAGCGCGCGCACGTCGATGGGGATCTTGCCGACGGCCTGCGCCGCGTCGGAGTGCGTGAGCGCGCCGCGTTCGCGGGCCGCGGCGGCGATTTGGGCGATGGGCATGATCGTGCCGGTCTCGTTGTTGGCCAGCATGATGGTGAAGAGCAGCGTGTCGTCCCTCAGATCGCCGGGCAGCGCGTCGAGGCGCACCCGACCGTTTGCGTCCACGGCCAGCCGGGTCACGGAGTATCCGGTCGCTTCGAGCGCGTTGCACGGCCGCGCGGTCGCCGGGTGCTCGACGACGGAGGTGAGGATGTGACGGCGGTCTGGGATCGCCGCCGCAACTCCGCGGATCGCCAGATTGTTCGACTCGGTGCCCCCCGACGTGAAAACGACCTCGTCCGGATCGCAGCCCAGCAGCGCGGCGACCTGTTCGCGGGCGCGGTCCACGGCACTCTTGGCTCGTTGTCCAAAGATGTGCCCGCTGGACGGATTGCCGTGGTGATCCCTCAGAAACGGGAGCATCGCGTCGACCACTTCGGGATGAATCGACGTCGTGGCATTGTGGTCCAGATAGATCGGGTCGCGCTCGGTCATTTGCTTCTCCATCAGAAGACCAGCACCTTGTCGGATTCCAGAGTCCATTCCGCCTGCTCTGCGAGCGTACCCCGCTCGACGCCTTCGATCAGCATTTCGACCCGCAGACCGCGGGCATCCATGCAGCTCCCTCAAAGCCGGACGGGGACGCCCTTTGCGATCAGGGCTTTGATCATCCGCTCGATGTTGTAATAGCCGTTCGGCGTCTTCTGATCCGCGATCGCCGAGGTGACTGCATCGGCCTGCGCGAAGATGCGCAGCTCAACGCCGTCGCGCTTGGACAGCTCCATCGCCAGACGCAACGCGTTGTAGGTTCGCTCGTTCCCGTAAGGGGCGTCGTTCAGGGTCAATAACAGGGTCGACACTGATCTGCTCCTCTTAACAAAGGTGATGTTTTCACCCGCGGCGCGCCACGACGCATCGACCGAAGGAAATCGGGGCGTCGTCCGGCAGGCTGAGCGGGGAGTCGGCGCGGTTCAGAACCATTTGTGCAGCCAGTCTTTTTCGAACAGGACCTTCCCGGCGTGCCAGTGGCGACCGGGAGAATACATCTTTATCTGCGGTACCGGATCCGCGTAAAAATTTCCGCGACCGAATCCCGCCTTGCCGCCACCGGCTTCGATGAAACATTCGCCGTGACCGTCGAAACGCGAATCGGCGTTTCGTCCGGCGATTCGGGCGCTGACGTTTTTTGCCACGACTTCCGCCTGCCCGTGGGCGAAAACACCCGCTTTGGGAAGCAGTTTTCCCATTTTCAGGGGAATTCCGACGAGATCGCCAATGACGTACACATCCGGAAACCGTGTTTCCATCGTCGCCCGATCGACCGTCGCCCATCCGCTGTCGCCCAGCAGACCCGCGCGTTTGACAACATCGGGCGCCTGGAAGGGCGGCACATACACCAGCAAGTCGAAGTCCGTCGTTGCCCCGTCCCCGAACACGAGGCTCCGCCCCGACGGATCGGCGGAAGTCACCTGTCGACCGGGGAAATAGCCGATGCCTTTCGATTCGACCATGCTTCGGACCTGCGCCGAAGCCTCCGGTCCGGCCACGCCCATCGGCCCGGGTTCCGCGGCGTGGATTTCGACGGTCGTCCGCTCGATGATCCGTCTCTTGCGCGCGTCCGCCTCGAGCAACATCGCCGCCTCATAGGGAGCGGCCGGGCACTTGTACGCGGGAGCGGCGGTGAGGACCACGACTTTGCCGCCTCGAAACTCCCGCCAGCGATCACGCAAGGCCTCGGCGCCGTCCAGCGTGCAGAACGTCGATCCCGATTCCGCAAGCCCCGCGATGCGCTCCGGCGCGGGGTCCGCGCCGAGGGCGATGATGATGTAATCGGCCGTGATGGTTTCCCCTCCGATGACAACCCGTTTGCCGTCCGGATCAATTTCCTCGACATTGCCCCGGATCACCTCAATCCCCCGGCGACGAAGCGCGGTCAGCGGACGGGTGATCGACTCCGCCTCGCGCGTTCCCATCATCAGCCAGAGAAGCGACGGCCAAAACACGTGCCGCTCGTCCCGATCGACCAGGATGACGCGATGAACGTCACTCACGCGTTTTCGCAATTCCACCGCCGCCACAACGCCACCGACGCCGCCGCCAAGGACCAGAATGGTTTGACCCGTTTTCATGAATTCCCCCTGATCGCGTGTTCGTTTGACTCGCCGCCGACGGCGATTTGCAACCCGCGCGCCCGCCAGTCCGGAATGCCGTCCTCCAGGCGAACGGCGCGGAAGCCCTTCGCGCGAAGGATCCGGACCGCCTCCACCGCGAGCACGCAGTAAGGCCCGCGGCAGTACGCGACGATCTTGCGACGTTTGGGCAGTGTGGCCAGGTGCCGAACCAACTCATCGAGCGGAACGCACTTCGCGCCCGGAATGTGCCCCGCTTCGAATTCTTCCGTGGGGCGGACGTCGAGCACGGTGACCGAACCGTCGCGCACGCGGCGAATCAGGTCGTCTTGATCCACCGGCTCCATCGAATCCCGCTCTTCCAGAAACTCCTTCGTGATCGCGTCGATCTCCGTGAGTCGCGATTCGGCGAGAATCCGCATGGAGCGGTAGAATTCGCAGACCTCCGGTCCCGCCAGGCGGTACTCGACAAACAGACCGTGTTTTTCGGCCTCGATCAACCGCGCCGCGCGCAGAACCTGGAGGTGTTGGGACGTGTTGGCCACGCTCTGCCCGCTCTCGCGAGCGAGAATCTCAACGGTTCGAGGTCCCTGGCACAGCAGGTCGAGCAGTTCGAGCCTCTTGGGGCTGCAGACGGCCCGTCCGACCCGGGCGAACTGCTCATAGATCGCGTCTTTGAACTGTCGGCCCTGCATGTCGCCGCACTCCCATCATTCAAGTATTCGATTGAATACTATAAGTCGAGCGCGCCGTCAAGGGCGCCTCCTCGGGTTGTGCCCGCGACGGTGAAATCCTGACCGAGAATAACTTCGAGTTCGCGCACCTTTGAAAACCGAGCGCCGCTGTGAAAGAATCTGAACGTGCGCCCCGTTCGGCGCGCGAGGTGACGCGGATGCCGCTGCGCGTGAAAATCATCGCCCCTTTGTTGGCCGTTTGCCTGCTGTTGACGGTCGCGACGGCGCTGGCCGCGCCCGAGAAGTGCCGCAAGGAGATCTGGCCCGAGGCGTGGCAGTTCTACGGCGACAAGGACGCCAAGACCCTGAACTGCGACGACTACGAGTACCGCCTCGTCGATCTCAACGACGACGGTGAGAACGAACTGCTCGTCTACAAGCGCACCGTCGCGTGCCCCTTCGGCGGCGCGTGCACGCACGAACTCTGGGGCCGAACGGGCGGCGTCGCCAAGCGCCTGGCCACGCTGCCGGGTCGCGTGGAAGTCCAGAAGACGCGCACCGAGGGCTGGCTCGACCTGGTCGTGTGGACGCAGCAGGCCGAGCGCCTCGTCTTCAAATGGGCGGGCGACGTCTACAAACAGAAGCCCGTGACAAAAAAGCCCGTCGAGATCCGGGAAGAGAACCCCGACGATCCGTGGAGTTCACTGCCGTAACGGCCCGATGGATCGCCTCGCCACCATCGAGGTCGTTCGCCGTCGATTTGCCTTGCTTTTCGGATATGGACGGCTAACATCGCTCCGCTTTGTTCCGGCGCGCCGCGCCGGAATTTCCCGCGTTTCGCGGAATCGCCGAACGCGCCCCCGCATGCCGGGCCTGCGCGATTCGAATCTGGGGGATCACACCATGGCCGAAATCCGCCGCCGTTCCTGGGCCGAGCCGTTCAAGATCAAGGTCGTCGAGCCGCTCAAGATCACTACGCGCGCCGAGCGCGAAGCCGCGATCCGCGAGGCGGGCTACAACACGTTTTTGCTCAAAAGCGAGGATGTCTACATCGACCTGCTCACCGACTCGGGCACATCGGCGATGTCCGACGCGCAGTGGGCCGCGATGATGATGGGCGACGAGGCCTACGCGGGCTCGAAGAATTTTTACTTCATGTGCGAGACCATCGAGAAATACTACGGCTACCGCCACGTCATCCCCACGCATCAGGGGCGCGGCGCGGAGCACATCCTCTCGCAGGTCATGATCCGGCCCGGCGACGTCGTCCCCGGCAACATGTACTTCACCACCACCAAGGTCCACCAGGAACTCGCCGGCGGCAAATTCGTCGATGTCATCATCGACGAGGCGCACGACCCCGAGAGCACGCACCCCTTCAAGGGCAACATCGATCTCGCCAAGCTCGACGCGGTGGTGAAGCAGGTCGGCGCAGAGCGCGTGCCCTACGTCAGCTTCGAGGGCAACGTGAACATGGCGGGCGGCCAGCCCGTGAGCCTCGCGAATTTCAAGGAGGTGTACGAGTACTGCGCGGCCAAGGGCATCAAGGTCATGCTCGACGCCACGCGCCTGATCGAAAACGCCTACTTCATAAAGATCCGCGAAGCGGGGCAGGGCGAACGCACCATCGAGGCGATTCTGCGCGAGATCTGCTCCTACGCCGACGGCATGACGATGTCGTCGAAAAAAGACCACCTCGTGAACATCGGCGGCTTCCTCGCCGTGAACGACGAGGCCATCGCGCAAAAAGCGCGCGAGATGGTCGTCATCTACGAGGGCCTGCACACCTACGGCGGCATGGCCGGGCGCGACATGCAGGCGCTCGCGCAGGGCATCATCGAGGCCGTGCAGTTCGACCACATGCGCGCGCGCGTCGGCCAGGTCGAGTACCTCGGCCAAAAACTGCTCGACCACGGCATCCCGATCGTCGTTCCCATCGGCGGCCACGCGGTGTACCTGAACGCCAAGAAATTCCTGCCGCACATCGATCAGGATCAGTTCCCCGCGCAGGCGCTCGCGGCCGAGCTCTATCTCGACTCCGGCGTGCGCGCCATGGAGCGCGGCAACGTCTCCGCCGGGCGCGGCGCCGACGGCAAGAATATGCGCCCACGCCTCGAACTCGTGCGCCTCACCATCCCGCGACGCGTGTACACGCAGGCCCACATGGACGTGACGTGGGAGTCGATCTGCGACCTCTACGAAAAGCGAGACGCGATTCGCGGACTGCGTTTCACGTACGAGCCCGACACGCTGCGCTTCTTCCAGGCGCGATTCGAGCCCGTTTGACGGCATCTCGCCGTCGTCAGCGCCGCGTGGCGTGAGACCCCTCACGCCCGCGCGCCCCGCTTTTCGCGCGGGACATGATCCGGGTCGTGAAATGACCATCCGCCCTGTGGTAGGATGACCGCGAAATGAGCGAATCCGGCGCAAAACCGCTGCGGCAGGTCGCCCTGCTGTTTTCCGGGGGCATCGACTCGGCGATGTCGGCGGTGAAGCTCGCCGAGGTCTACGACCGCGTTCACCTCGTCAGCTACGAAAACGGCTTCGGCCACTACAAACTCGGCCGCACCAAAAAGCGCTACCGCGAGATCGCCCGCCGCTTCCCCGAAGGCCGCTTCACGCACTCCCTCATGAGCACGCGCGAGCTGTTCGAGCCGCTCATGAAAGAAGCGACGACGGTCAACTACCAGAAAACCAAGTCGGGCTTCGTGTGGTGCATGAGCTGCAAGCTCGCCATGCACACGCGCACCATCGCGTACTGCGTCGAGCACGGCGTCGACCGCGTGGCCGACGGCTCGTCGTCCTCCACGACCGAGATGGTCGAGCAGGCGCCGTTTTCCATCAACAGCGTGCGCCGCTTCTACGAAGAGTACGGCATCGGCTTCGAGACGCCGGTCTACAACCGCACCCGCGAGGAATCGATCAACGAGCTGCGTTCGATGGGCTTCAAGATGGGCATCCGCATCGGCGACCGCTTCCTCGGCATCCAGCCCAAGTGCAAGGCGGGCGAGCTGTACTACCTGCCCTACCTGCTCATGGGCACTTACCCGGATCATAAGGAAGAAGAGGTCGTCGAGTTCATCGACGACAAGCTGCACTTCGCCCGGGCGTGGATCCGCGACTACTGCGCGGCGAAGGGGCTGGCGATTCCCGGTCCGCGCGAGCATGACATCGCAACGCCGGCGGCACCCGAAACGCGACTCCATCCGCTGCGGGAGGCGACGGCATGAGCGTCTGGAGCGCGTTGACCGAGCGGTTCAATCCGCCGACCGAAAAGAAGCGGTGCTGCCACACGGCGGTGTCGGGCCTCGTGATGGATCACCCCGCCACGCGCACCCTGCTGCCGCCGGCACTGCGCCGCTCCCTCGGCCTGTTCATCCTGGTCTCGGCGCACGTGTTCACCACGTGCTGGCTCGCGCTCGTCAGCGTCTTCCGCCCGCGCTACCGCCACGTGCTGCGTTTCCAGCGGCAGTACTTCCGCGACGTGCTTGCGCGCGAACTGTACCCGCCCGAACCCGCCTGCGCCGCCGGCCCCGTCATCCGCACCAGCGCCGGAGACAACGAGGAATCCTCCATCCCCAGGTCCCGGTCCCGAGGACAGAACCCTTCTTCACACGCGGAGCAATGATCGTAAGCCTGCGGCAACGTCATCGCCCCCAGCGCCGTTACGAAGGTCTTCTCCCGACGACCCGCATATCGGTCCTCCTTCCCGCAGCGGCCAGGAAGCCTCGACCCCGCCAGGTCCGACGCATCCGCGTTCGGGCGCGCCTCCACCGCGCGGGCCGCCAGAAGCAACGCCTGCCGGCGCGCCGCCGTCTCGATGGCCGCGAAGTCCAGGTCCGCGGCCGATCCCGGTCCGATCAGCGTTTCGATTTCGGCGACGATCTCCGCCGCGAAGGCGATTTTGAAGCCCCCTTTTTGCCCGCCTCGGAAGAGGCCGCCCGGGATTCGTCCAACTCGGCATCGGCCCAGTGCTCGCAGGCCCCCCAATAGGCATCGACCAACCGGCGGAATTCCTGACCGGCCTCGACCTGCCGTCGCAGCAACGACGCCTGCTCCGCCGAAACCCAGCGCGAGACCGTCTTGCCCCCGATAACGCGCACCAAACTGACGTAAGGACCGTGACGCGCCCCGGGATCCCCGGCGCACGGGCAACCCGGCTTGTTGCACTTGACGTATCGCTCCGAAACCGACCCCCGACGCATCGGGCGAGATTCGATCAATCGTGCGAGTAGATCGCGAACCAGCTCCGGAATGGCGGGCAGTATCGGCATGACATCCTCCTTGCGACCATTATATTCGCAAGATCGACACGGCACAAATACCCCCCACTCATTCCTTTAACACTCCTGACGTGCGCCCGATCCGCGCACCTCGATTGACATCCAGGTCGTGAAAGATCAACAATTTCCATTCGTTCTTCAACCTGTGGAGCCGCCATGACCGCATTTCGGTTCGCCATCGTCGCACTTCTGGTCAGCGTACTTTTCACGGGAGGGTGTGACGAGGGCGACTCGGCCTCCTCCGACCGTTCCGGAGGGGGAGACGATGATGTGGTCGCATCCGATGACGACGCCCAATCCGACGCACCGACCGACGACGACGACGCGGGCGGGTCGACAATCACGTCGAGCGGTTCGCTCCTCGAGCGGTTCCTGCCCGTGATCGTCCAGCAGCTTCCGCCGGACGATTTCGAACTGCCCTATCCGCCCGAATACGATTTGATGGGTGAGGTTCACCTCGGGCCGGGCGACGAGGAGTTTTTGCACATCGTTTCGGTCGATACGAACGCACCTACGGTTTATGCGACGGTGCGCCACACGCAAATCGGCGAGCATGTTTTCTCGCAGCTCATTTACGCGACGTTCTATCCGGCGCGCGCGCCGCACGTGACGTTCGCCCAAAACCCGATCAAGTACATCCCCGAGTACCTCGATTCGGGCGCGATCGACGGCAAGGTCATTCGCATCACCCTCGACGCCACGGAGCAGGTGCCGCTGTTCATCGAAGTCGCACGGACGTGCGGTTGCGACTGGAAGCTCTTCGTCAACCGCGCCGTGGACGACGCCGCGCGCGCCGAGGCCGAAGCGGCCGACCTCGCGTACACGGGCCTGATCGATCCCAAGGCGCCGCACGACGTGCCCTACGTGTGGATCATGCCCGCGGACTTCATGGTTCCGGACGCGCGGCCCGTGGTCGTCGCCGACTGGGGCTGGGACGACTATCCCCATCAGGTGCAGGGGTCGTTCACGAGCGTCGAGCAGTGGATCGGATCGGATCTCGATGTCGAATCGGGCGTGGTCTACGCTCCGGAAGGCGCCGCGATCGGCGACGAAGCGGCGCTGCCGGTCGAGACGTACGCGGCGATGGACTACGACACGCTCTACACGATGCCGTCGGGCGACGAGCCCGGCATCGGCATCTTCGACGGGCGAGGCTACATCTGGAATTCGTACGCGCGTTGGGCGTGCTGGGAATGCTGGGGACCGAACGCGTTGTTCGCGGGAACGCCGCGCGATCTCGCCGAGCTCGAGGTCGTTCACGAAACCCTGCACTACTGGGACGCCGAAACGCTCATCGGGCGTTTCATCACGCTGCCGGCGTCGATCTTCTAACGCGCGAACGGAGAGCGACGTGTTCGCCGACTGGCTGATCTACGGCGCGAACGGCTACACGACCGAGCTGGTGCTGGAACTCCTCGCGGCGCGGGGTTTGCATCCCATCCTCGCGGGGCGGCGCGAGGAGTCGATCCGTCCCATCGCCGAAAAGTTCGGGCTCGCGTATCGCCTGTTCGCGCTGGACGATCCGGCGGCGGTGAAAAAAGGCATCGAGGGCGTTCGCGTCGTCGTGAATTTGGCCGGACCGTATTCGCGCACCGCGAAGCCGATGGTGGAGGCATGCATCGCGACGGGCGCGCATTATCTCGACATCACCGGCGAGATCGACGTCTTCGAGTGGGTGATGTCGAAGCGCGCCGAAGCCGAGCGCGCGGGGTGCGTGCTCATCTCCGGCGTCGGGTTCGACGTGGTGCCCACCGATTGCCTGGCGAAGATGCTCGCCGAAGCCATGCCCGACGCGCGCGAACTGGAACTCGCGTTTTCGCCGTTCGGGTCGGGCGGAGCCGGCGTCAGCCGGGGCACGCTCAAGACGATGCTCGAAAACATCGGTCGCGGCGCGCGCGTGCGCATCGACGGCGAGATCCGCGCGGTGCCCTTCGACTGGCGAACGCCGCGCATTCGCTTCGCGCAGGGCGAACGCTCGTGCGTGACGCTGCCCTGGGGCGACGTCTCCACCGCGTTTCACTCCACCGGCATCCCGAACGTCTGCGTGTACATGGCCGCACCGGGTTCTTTCGCGCGGACCATGCGGATCCTGCGTCCGGTGATCGCGCCCGCGCCCGTGCACCGCGCGCTGCAATGGATCGTGACGCGCGCGATGACGGGCCCGGATCGCGCGCATCGCGAGAAATCGGCCTCGGGCATCTGGGGCCGCGTGACCAACGCGGCGGGTGACACCGTCGAGGCGACGCTCACGTGCCCCGAGGGTTACACGCTCACCGCCGAGAGCACGCTGGCGGCGCTGGATCGCGTGCTCGCGGGCGGGGCGCGCCCCGGCGCGTGGACGCCGTCGGTCGCGTTCGGCGCGGATTTCGTGCGCGGTCTTTCGAACGTGTGGGTGTCCGAGCTCCGCGCGGGACGGCGATAGACCGCGCCGCGTCGCGCGATCTGGACAGGCCCGCCCCGATCCCGTAATCGTGAACATTCCCGTTGACAGGGGATATCATGACCATTCGGGATTCCGCGAAAAAACAGGTGGCCGAGTTCGGTCAGGCCGTACGCAAGGACTTTCGCAGCCTCTTCCTCACCGGGCTGCTCGTCATCATCCCCCTCTGGGTCACGTACCTGACGATCCGGTTCCTCATCGGGATCGCGGACGACGCCGTGTTGATCCTGCCTCCCGGGCTGCGTCCCGAAAATCTGCTCGGATTTCACATCCCCGGCTCGGGCCTCGTCGTCGCGATCCTCATCATCCTCGTCGCCGGGTTCGTCGCCCGTAACGTGCTGGGAAAAAAGCTGGTGAAGTGGGGCGAGGATGTGATCGCGAGAATCCCGCTGGTGCGCAGCGTGTATTCCGCCATCAAGAAATTCACGTACACGATTCTCGGGAACAACCAGAATTTTCAGCGAGCCGTCATCATCGAGTATCCCCGCACGGGCGCGTGGACGATCGGCTTTGTCACAAACCGCGCCGAAAAGAGTCAGCTCTCCGCGGATTTTCCTGAGGACATGCTTGCGGTCTTCGTGACGACGACGCCGAACCCGACATCGGGGTGGGTGGTTTTTGTTCCCGAGCGCGACTGCATTCCGCTCGAAATGACCGTCGAAGAGGCGTTCAAGATCGTCGTGTCCGGCGGCGTCGTGATGCCGGAGAAGGTTGAACCGCGCGGGGAAACCCCGTCAGAAACGTAAGAGTTCTGCGGCTCACCAGCCGATGTAGCCGAACAGTTCGTAAAGCGTTTCCTCGAGGAGCGGTTCCTCGCTCCAGATGCTGTAGCGCGCGTTGTCGTAACCGAAAAGCCGAGTCGGGTCGAAACCGCCCCCGACGTCTTCGGGCAAGTCCACCGCGACCGCGACGATCGGTTGGATCCAGGATGAATAAAATCCGAGGCCGGTGAACGGGATCGTCACGTCGAGCGCATCCGCGGGGAAGATTCCGAAGTACCGATCGAACCGTTCCGTCCAATCGCGTCGCATGGAAATCATGACGTAATCCATGTCGGCCGCGTCGCCCGCGAACGCCCAGTGAAACGTCGACGTCAGATCGTCGTATCGCGTCACGGCGGCATCGAACTCCGGGGGAAAATCGGCATCGTCGATCACGAGGCCGCCCTGCCAATCTTCGACATTCTCGGCGTACCGTACGACGGCGGCGAGGGTGTGCGTGTCGAAGTGACCACGCAGAATGTCCGTGCGCGCGGCTGCTGCGAGGTAATCCGCGTCGGCGAGGTGTGCGGCGGCGAGCCGGGCCTGTCCGTCGGTCGCGACGCCGAACGACAGGGGCACGAGCGAACGGTTCGGCACCTCGGCGGCGAGCGCGAGCAGATAATCTCGATCCGACGCGCGATTCGCGATCGTCACATCGACCGCGGCGTCATCCGCGTCCACGCCCGTCAGATCGAGATCCGGCGAGTCGACCGGCTGCCAGGCCGGCGCCGTCGCGACGAACGGGAATTGAAGCCCCTCATTGAACAGGGGCTCCACGATGGCGGCGAATGCCTCCCCGACGTCTCCGCCCTCGACGAACAGATACACGACCTGCAGGAACGTCGAGAAGTCCAGAATCTTCGAAACTTCGACCGAAAACAGAAACGCCGAAAGGGGAACGGTCGTCGCCCCGTCCGCAATCGGCACGCGATACGTCTCGTTCCCGCCCCAAAACCCCCACGTCACGATGTCGGGAATGTCGATGATGAGGTTGACGTACGGCAGGTAGAAATTCGCCGTCGCGTCGATGACCTCTTCGGGTTGGTGTTCGTTGTAGTACAGCCATTCGATGGGAAAGGTCGCGTCCGTCGCGAGGCCGCGATACACGGTTGACAACGCGGTCGACCGCGAGATCCCCGGCAGGACGAAGCCGGCAAACGCCGGCGCGGCGAAGAACCCGCCGAGGTCCTGCGGATTGTCGAGCGCGAGGTCATCTCCGTCCACGCGGAAGACACCCTCGTCCGAATCGGTCACCGGGAATTCGCGGTCGAAAGGACGCAGACGGAACATCATCACGCGCGCGTCGGCGAAATAACTCCACGAGCTGTAGTCGGTTCCCGCGGCGGAGACGAGCATCGCGCCGGGGTCGACGGTAAGTTCCGCGCGACCGTTCGAGTCCGTGTAGGCCGTGTCCGCGCCCGTGCCGGCGACGACAAACGCGCTCGCGACCGGAGTGCAGTCGGCATCGTCATACACGTATACGACGATCGTGCCCTCGTTCGCGCCGCCGCCCATCATCACGCCCTCGCCCAGTCCCTCGGGGTCGGGTACGACGCACAGCAGTGCGTCGTACTTCTGATCCGGAACAGGAGGCGTGTCGTCGTCCGCGGGCTCCGGCGTCGGCTCGGGCGTGGGCTCGGGCGTCGGTCCGGGGAAAGGACTCGCGGGTTCGGCGACATTTTCGGAATCGCCGGCAGGCGATCCGCGATCGTTGCCTCCGTCGTCGCGATAGTTGTCCGAGGCATCCTTCACGTCGGCGTACGTGGACGCCGTGGACGAAGGATCTTCGTACGAACACGCGGCGATGACGAGGATGAAGAGCGAAGCAGCGATCAGAAAGGCGAACGGCGGTCTGCAAAGGGACATGGCGCGACCCTCCCACTCGGGATGCTCAACCGATTCGTAAGCGCCATCATACTCCTTATTTTCGTTGTCAACGATTTTTTTGTTGTAATAACTCTTTTTTACATAGCCCTCCGGCGGACGCGGAGCGCATCGCGACGAAGCCCCCGCGCCGGGCGGCATAAAAACGGCGACGCTTTCTTCATCCCCCCGGCTTCGTGCTATGCTAGGCTCGCTTCCCGAAGACAACCGAGAGGTGCGCCATGAGCGGGCCGGATTCCTGGTGGGCCACGCTGCCCATTTTCGAGAAAATCCTATGGATCATCGCGGTTCCGTCGTCGGTGCTCACGATCGCGCATGCGATTTTGGAGATTCTCGGCGCGGGCGACGCGGGTCACGACGTGGCGGGGCACGACCTCGCCGACATGGACACCGACCTCGGCGGCCACGACGCGGGCGGCATGCATCTGTTCAGCTTCAAGGGCGTGGTGATTTTTTTCACCGCGTTTTCGTGGGTGGGCATCGTCGCGGTCAATTCCGGCATCGGCGTCGCGATCGCGTCGGTGCTCGGGCTCGCGGCGGGCGCCGTGTTCATGGTGCTCTTCGCGTGGATCTTTTACCTGCTCACGCGCATGACCGAGGCGGGCAACACAAACGTCGACAACGCGATCCTGCAGAGCGGCGAGACCTACCTGCGCATTCCCGGCAACCGGTCGGGTTACGGCAAGGTGATGGTTAAGATTCAGGGATCGCTGCGTGAACTGCGCGCGGTGACCGATGGCGACGAAATTCCCACGGGCAGCCCGATCCGCGTGGTCGACGTGATCGACGCGGAGACGCTGCTGGTGACAAAGGAATGAATCAGGCCCTCACCCCGTTCCCCTCTCCCGCCGGGCGGGAGAGGGGTGCCCCGAGCTTGTCGAGGGGCGGGGTGAGGGGCCCCACGACCCCGAAACCCATTGACCCCTAACCGAAGGAGTCTTTCATGTACCTTCTCGTCTTTCTGGGCATTCTCGCGATCGCGTTTCTCGGAATTTTTCTCGCCGCGATCACCCGGTATAAGCGCTGTCCGTCCGACAAGATTCTGGTGATCTACGGCAAGACCGGCCGCGACACGTCGGGACAGACGCGCACGTCGCGGTGCATCCACGGCGGCGCGTCGTTCGTGTGGCCGCTGTTTCAGGACTACGCCTACCTCGACCTGATGCCGATCGCGATCGACATCGACCTCAAGAGCGCGCTGTCCAAACAGAACATCCGCATCAACGTCCCCTCGGTGTTTACGGTCGGCATCTCGACCGAAGAGGGCATGATGCAAAACGCCGCCGAGCGTCTGCTCGGGCTCAACCATCAGGTCATCCGGCAGATCACCGAAGACATCATCTTCGGCCAGCTCCGCCTCACCATCGCGACGATGGACATCGAGGAGATCAACTCCGACCGCGACAAGTTCCTCGCCAACGTCAGCGAAAACGTCGAGACCGAGCTCAAGAAAGTCGGCTTGCGCCTGATCGCGGTGAACATCAAGGATATCACCGACGAGTCGGGCTACATCGAGGCGCTGGGACAGGAAGCCGCGGCCCACGCGATTCAGGAAGCGCGCAAAAAGGTCGCCGAAAAAGAGCGCGACGGCGCCATCGGCCAGGCCGAGGCCGAACGCGAGAAACGCATTCGCGTGGCCGAGGCGAACGCGACCGCGGTCGAGGGCGAAAACCGCTCCGCCGTGGCGATCGCGAAATCGAAAGCCGAGCGCGACGTGAAAGAGGCCGAGGCGGACCGGCTCGCGACCGCGGCGAAAAAGGTCGCCCAGGCCAAGGCGCTCGAAGAAGCCTACGCGTCGGAAGGCGCGGCGGAAAAGGCGCGCGCCGAGCGCGACCGCGCGACGATGTACGCGAACACGGTCGTCGCCGCGGATATCGAAAAGGAAAAGATCCGCATCGCCGCCGAGGCCGAGGCGCAAAAACTGCGTCTGGAGGCGAAGGGCACCGGCGACGCGCTGTACGAGGAAATGGCGGGACGCGCGCGCGGTCAGTACGAAAACCTCGCCAAGCAGGCCGAGGGTCTGAAGGCCATGATCGAGGCGACGGGGCAGGACGCGAACAAGGCCGTCATGCTCATGATCGCGCAGCAGATTCAGGAGATCGCGAAAATCCAGGTCGAGGCGATCAAGAATCTGCACATCGACAACGTGGTCGTGTGGGACAACCTGTCCGGCGGCGAAGGCACGCCCAGCACGGCGAAGTTCGTCTCCGGTCTGCTCGGCTCGCTGCCGCAGTTCCACGACCTGTTCAAGATGGTCGGCCTGAATCTGCCCGAGGCATTCGGCTCCAAGGCCGAGAAGGAAATCGACGTGCGGTGACGGAGCGCCATTCGCACAAATGTCGGCGTAGGGGCGCGATTCATCGCGCCCTCTTCGGCGAAGGACGGGTCGCACGCGAATGATTCCCGCGCTGCTCAGGGGCAAGCTGACGCGAAGCGAGGAGACGTTGGAGGACCTTCTGACCTCCAAACGCCAACCGCCGGCCTCGGTTGAAGGGGGAACGCGCAGTCGTTCGTTTTTTGTTCGCTTTTGTCTTGACAACGCGTTTTGGTCGCGCTATCCTAGCGATCGTGCAATAGGCACCGAAAAGGAGTGCGAAACATGATAGATGACTTTTTTAAGCAACAGACCGATCAATCGCGGGTTAAAACGGCTATCGTTTCAAAGTATTTTAATGCATGGGCGACGATTATGGCGACAAGATCTGCCGCAGACAAAATATGCTATATAGATTTTTTTTCCGGCCCAGGCTTATATGCCGATGGCTCCCTTTCGACTCCTTTAATCGTTACATCTATGGTATTAGAAAACCCAAAACTGAAATCAATTGTTCAATTAATATTCAACGACAGCGATAACCATAACATTGAAAAACTTCAAGTCGCTTTACATAACGCATCTAATATTAATAGCCTCAAATATCCTCCAGCCTTCTGGAATGTAGACGCCGGACAAAGTCTCGCAGATGAATTTAAGAAAATAAAGATGGCACCCTCTCTTGTGTTTATCGATCCTTGGGGGTATCGTGGATTAAGCATAGATCTGATTTCTTCTATGACAAAAGACTGGGGGTCTGACGGAATAGTATTTTTCAATTACAACCGAGTCAATATGGGCTTAAGCAATCCCACTGTTTCTCATCATATGTTAAAATTGTTCGGCCCCGAACGACTACCCGCTGTACTTGAAAAAATTCGAGATGCAGGCCCTGATGAACGCGAATTGACGATCGTTGACGAATTTGGAGGTGCGATCGCAGATGCAGTTGGCACGCGTTACGTTTTACCATTCCGTTTTATCGAAGAAAGTAGGGATAGAACCAGCCATTACTTATATTTTATCAGCAAACACCCATTGGGGTACGTTATCATGAAAAATATAATGGCAAAGGAGAGTGAACGAGATCAAGATTCAGTGCCTTCATTTGAATACAGCCCCGCCACTCCGAGACAGCAACTGTTATTCCTGTTTGTGCGAAAATTAAATAACCTGAAAGACGATCTAATCGCAGCATTTGCTGGAAGGACAGCTAAAATGATAGATATCTTTGAAGAGCACCATGTCGGGACTCCGTTTATCGAAAAGAATTACAAGACAGCCCTGATGGAACTTGAAAAAGAAAATCGAATTTTTGCGGAGCCGAACGCGAAAAATCGAAAGAAGAATACATTTGCAGACCGAGTTGTTGTTTCATTTCCGGAGATTCGCTGATGGCTCGATCCGCCATCGAATGGACCGAATCGACTTGGAACCCGGTCACGGGTTGCACGAAGATCAGCGCGGGGTGCAAGCACTGCTATGCCGAACGCATGGCGCTGCGTCTACAGGCGATGGGACAGGCCAACTATCGCAACGGTTTTGATGTCACGCTGCACGAGCATGCGCTCGCGATTCCTTCGCGGCTGAAAAAACCGCAGACGATCTTCGTCAACTCGATGAGCGACCTTTTCCACGTCGACATCCCCGACGCCTACATCGCGCGCGTTTTCGACGCGATGAACGCCGCTCCCTGGCACACCTATCAGGTGCTGACGAAGCGCGCCGATCGTTTGGAGAAATTGGCGCCGCGCCTCCCGTGGCGTCCGCACATCTGGATGGGCGTGAGCGTCGAGAACAACGACCATCTGTTTCGCGTAGAGCACCTGCGCGCGACCCGCGCGCACGTGAAGTTCCTGTCGCTCGAACCGCTGCTCGGCCCGCTGCCCGATCTGGATCTGCGCGGCATCGACTGGGCCATCGTCGGCGGCGAATCCGGCCCCGGTGCGCGGCCGATGGACCCCGCGTGGGTGGTCGGCATCCGCGATCGTTGCGCGCGCGCCAAGGTGCCGTTCTTCTTCAAGCAGTGGGGCGGCGTGAACAAGAAGCGCGCCGGACGCCTGCTCGACGGACGCACCTGGGATGAGATGCCGGAGCGAACCGTCCACGCGTGAGACTTCGAGTCTCCCCTTGATTCTCGGCTTAACCCGGGCGAGCTTGGCCGCATGTCCTTTTGGAACGACGTTGCCCAATACGGGCTGCCTCAGCGGGCGAAGCTCGCGATCGTGGTCGCGGCGATCGCGATCGGCGCGATGGCGATGCGCGCCGAATCCGAACGGCCCATCAGCGGCATGGTGATGGATTTCGAGGACGACGCGCAGCTCGAGCGGCTCGTGTGGCAGTGCCCGATCGCGATGGAGACGACGGATGCGATTTCGGGACGCGGCCGGCGCGCGTTGCTCGTCCATCTCAAGCCGGGCTTGTACCCGGGCGTCGAGATCCACGATCCACCCGGCGACTGGCGCGACGGCGACGCGCTGGAGTTCACGGTCGCCGCGCCCGATGCGGCGGGCGCGATGCTGCACGTGCGGATCGACGACGCGGATTCGCGCGAGGACTACGATCGGCGATACGAGGGGCGGATCAGGCTGCAAGGCCCGGCGCAACGCGTGCGCATCCCGCTCGACGAAATCGCCGCCGCGCCGACGAAGGACCCCCTCGACCTGTCACGAATCACGAAAATCGTGATCTACCTCTACCGACTCGACCGCGACGTGGACATGACGATCGACGACATCCGGTTGGTGAAGTCGTAGCGCCCCTGCCGTCCTCGGCCCCACCCGTCTCGTCCCGTCGGCTTTCTCCCGAAAACGCCCGCGGATTTACCGCCGAAAAAAAACGCCATTTACTTATCTGAAAAACGATGCTAATGAGCGCGCACCGACTTCCGACAATGTGTTTGGGTTCGGCAGAGATCCGCAAGGGTTTCGTTTATTCGTTCGGTTCGTTGTCTTCGCGGGAGTTCCCGCGGCGGTCGGCGAAGTCGGGCGGTAAATGTGCGAGTGACGGTCACAGGGATCGTCCATGCGACGACGGGCGCAGGTTCCCGTCTTGTGACGAGGCGACGTCGATGTTCGGCGCGCCGAAAAGGCAGATCGACATGTCCGAGAAAGTGTTTGTGGGTAGCTTGAGCTGGAACACCAACGACGAGAAGCTTCAGGCCGCGTTCGCCCCCTACGGCGAAATCACCGAAGCCAAGGTCATCACCGACCGTGACACCGGCCGCTCGCGCGGATTCGGATTCGTTACGTTCGCGAACGCTGAGTCCGCCCAGAAGGCGATCTCCGCGCTCGACGGCAAGGACCTCGACGGCCGGACCATCAAGGTCAACAAGGCCGAGGACAAGCCGCGCGATCGTGACGGCGGCGGCGGCGGACGCTTCGGCGGTGGACGCAACAACCGCTGGTAGTCCGTCACTCGCTTCGAAGAATTCCAGAAACCAAGACGGCGTCGGTTGAAAAACCGGCGCCGTTTGCCATTGGTGGTCACGCCGGTCGCGCGCGCACCGGCGAGCGAGCCTTGCCAGCGCGCCATCGCGTGCGTAATAAGGAATTGGATTTCGTGAACGGTCCGTGAACTTTTTCGCGCGAGGAGGTCCCATGTCGAACAAGGAACAGGGCAAGCGGCAGGAGAAATCCAACAAGCCCAAGCTGTCCATCAAGGACAAGAAGAAGAAGAAAGCCGACAAGGCCGCGAAGAAAGGCAACTGACAGCGGCGCGGGCGCTCTCGCCCGCCGATATTCGAAACGGCGCCACGACGCGCGACACTCGGCCGGGCCGGAGCGCGCGCATGGCGCCAGTTTTTTTCCGCTTTTTTTGGCCTCGATTTTTGTCTTTGCGCGCATCCCGTGATAAGAATGCGCGCGAAGAGCCGTGCCCGGGGGGGAACCGATGCTCGATCGAAAATTCGTGCGCGACAATCTGGAACTCGTGGAAAAGATGCTGGCCGCGCGCCGGTCCAGCGCCGATCTCGCCGCGTTCGCCGAGCTCGAATCCGAACGGCGCAAGACGCAGAGCGAGTACGACGGCCTGCGCAATCGGCAGAAGTCCGCGTCGGAAGAAATCGCGCGCACCAAGCGCGAAAAGGGCGATGCGTCGGCGATTCTGGCCGAGATGAGCGAAATCTCCGCGCGCGTGAAGGAGATGGAACCGCGCCTGCGCGAGATCGACGAAAAAACCGACGAAATCCTTCTGACGATTCCCAACATTCCCGACGAACGCACCCCCATCGGCGCGGGCGAGCAGGACAACCCGGTGGTGCGCACGTGGGGCGCGCCGCGGGAGTTCGAGTTCGAGCCCAAGGATCACGTGGACATCGGCGCGGCGCTGGGCATTCTCGACATGGAGCGCGCGGCGAAGCTGTCGGGCGCGCGATTCTCGATGCAGATCGGCGCGGGGGCACGGCTCGAACGCGCGCTCATCAACTTCATGCTCGATCTTCACACGGCCGAGCACGGCTACACCGAGGTGTGGACGCCGTCGATGGTGAACTCCGCGACGATGACCGGCACGGGGCAGTTGCCGAAGTTCGCGTCGGATCTGTTCCACATCGAAGGCCGCGACCTGTGGCTCATCCCCACCGCCGAGGTGCCCGTCACGAACATCTACCGCGACGAGACGCTCGACGAATCGATGTTGCCGATGAAATTCTGCGCTTACACGCCGTGCTTTCGCAGCGAGGCCGGCGCGTACGGCAAAGACACGCGGGGTATGATCCGCGTTCACCAATTCGACAAGGTGGAACTGGTGAAGCTCACGCACCCCGACGCGAGCGGCGCGGAGCACGAAGCTCTGACGAACAACGCCGAGCGCGTGCTGCAACTGCTCGGCCTGCCCTACCGCGTGGTGGAGCTGTGCACGGCGGATCTGGGTTTCTCGGCGAAACGCTGCTTCGACATCGAGGTCTGGCTGCCCGGCCAAAGCGCCTATCGCGAAATCAGTTCGTGCTCCAACTTCGGCGATTTTCAGGCGCGCCGCGCGGGCCTGCGTTTCCGGTCCAAGGGCGAAAAGGGCTCGCGCTTCGTGCACACCATCAACGGCTCGGGCCTCGCGGTCGGCCGCACCTTCGTCGCGGTTCTGGAAAACTACCAAAACACCGACGGCTCGGTGACCGTGCCCGAGGCGCTGCGCCCTTACATGGGCGGGATCACGCAGATCAGCCCCCGCTGAAGGAGGGCCCCGTGGATCAGCGTCATCAGGAGTACGTCGAGTATTACCGCGCGCGGCTGCGTCGCTACGACGGCGATCCGCACTATCCGCGCACCGCGGCGGCCCAGCGGGCCATGCTGGACGCCATCGAAACCGCGCCCGATCTGGAGACCTTCGGCAAGCGCGTGATCGGCGAGGCGCTGCACGTGCGTTGCGCCGTCGCGCTGGCGTGGGATCAGGAAGAAGCCCGCGCCAAACTCTACGAGGAACTGGACGAACCCGTGCGCGCCGCGCCCCACCGCGCGATTGCCGACGCACTCGCCGCGCGCGAATACAACGACGTGGCGGCGCTGAACACGATGGTGTCCGAAACGCTGGAGCGTTCGAACGCGCCCATCACGGCCGACGAAGTGCCGCGAGACGAGTTCTGGAACACGCTGAAGGTGCTCGAAGACCTGACCATGTGGGAGACGGCGGACGTGCCCGCCGAGTGGAAGGCCGAGCGAGTCGAGTTCATCGCCGAAACGCGGGCGCGCACCGCCGAAATGGCTGCGATGTCGCGCGACGGCGTGCGCAAATTCGTCCCCGATTATTCGCCCGATTGGGACGCGCTTTGGCAGCCGCGCCATCGCCGGCGTCTGCCGGTGCCCGACGACACGCTGCGCCGACGCATCGCCGAATATCGCCGCGCGATCGGGGGGAAGTGAACATGCCCGTCCCCGCCATGTTCGTCGATCCCATGCTCGGCACCTTTCGCGATCTCATGCGCGATGTCGAAACGAAAAATCTCACCGGCGACGATGTGACCATCATGCGCGAAGCGCTCGCGCGCATGGAGCACCTCGCCACGACCACCGATGACTTCGCGACGTACTCCGGCCTGCTCATGCAGGAAGGGCTGTTCATGAAGTTCAGCGATGCCTACGGGCGGGCGCTGTCCGCCGCCGCGTCGGCGTCGGCGTCTTCGGGCGGCGGGCCGAGCGACGAGTCGCTGCTCGCGCAGTCACTGAAATCGTACGAGGACGCGCTGGCGACCTATGAACGCGGCGACGCGGGGGACGACGCGCGCGCGCTGATTCCATGTGTGAAACGCATTCTCGAGATCGGCCGATCGGGCGCTAGCTATCCCGTCTTTCTGCGCACGATGGAAGAAGAGGGGCTGACGCGCGTGCTCGAAGGTGCTGCGCCCGTCGCGCGCGCGGGGCTCGTGAAGACGCTCGATTTCGCCAACGCGAACTGGCTGCCGCGCTCGGTGGAAGAGTCCGCCGAGATTCTTTCGGTTTTCGACGACATGGCCGCCGCCGCGCCCTTCGGTCAGCCCGATCCCTTCGTCTTCGGTCTCGCGCGCACGCGCATCGAGTGGCGATTCGCGCCCGCGCATCGCCTGTGGAGCGCGATCGTCGATCACCGCGACCGTCTGATCTTTCTGCTCGTCGATTGGCTCGACGCGCACGCCGAATTCGCGTTCTACGACGCGCGCTGGCGCGGGCCGGCCATGAGCGATGAGCAGGTCCGCCGAAACATCCGCCGCACCAAGGAGTGCACGCCGGGAGATTTTCGCGCGCTCGAAGCGATCGTCGCGGAGTCCTTCGATCTGTCGTGGAACGCGTTGTGGGCGCACGAAACCTTCGCGACCGACTACTCGGCGGGGCGGATTGCGTGGACCGACGAGCGTCTGCGTCTGGTGCGCGCGACGTACGCGGTCTGCGTCCCCGGGGCGAAAGCGCCGGATGAGCTGGTGAAGGCCGCCGAGGATCTGCACACGCGCAAGGCCGACATTCGCGCCGACGCGGGGCGCGCGATTCCATGGCAGTGGCCGCCGCCCGCGCCGCCGCCGTTCGACGCCTGACGCCGAGCCTCTTGCGCGAAGGGGCTCTCCCCGTACAAAATCCGGTCCCAATCGACAACCTGGAGTTTCGCGCGTGATCGCATTCATCGTCATCACGGTCGCCGTCGTATTGGGCATCGCATACATCGTGTACGGACGTTTTCTGTCGGCTGAACTCGACATCGACGACAAGCGCGTGACGCCGTCGGTGGAAATCAACGACGGCGATGATTTCGTCCCCGCCAAGGCGTCGATGCTGCTGCCGCAGCATTTTTCCGCCATCGCCGCGGCGGGACCCATCGTCGGGCCGATCCTCGCGGGCATGTGGTTCGGCTGGGGCCCGGCGCTGCTGTGGATCGTCCTGGGCGCGATCTTCGTCGGCGGCGTGCACGACTTCCTCTCGCTCATCGCGTCCGTGCGCAACAAGGCGATGACGATCGGCGAGATCGTCAAACAAAACCTCTCGCCAATCTCCTACATCCTGTTCCTGTCGTTCATCTGGATCGCGCTGATGTACATCGTCATTGCGTTTACCGACGTGACGGCGCAGTCGTTCGTGGCGGTGAGCGGCGGCATGGCGATCGGGCCGGGCGTGGCCTTCGCGTCGATGCTCTACCTCTTCCTCGGTGTCGGCATGGGGCTCGTGCTGCGCTATTGGAAAGCGCCGCTCGGCCTCACCACGGTCGTCTTCATGGCGCTGCTGTTCGCGGTGATCTGGCTCTCCGACCACCTGCCGCCCGGTCTGGAATCCGCCCTCGCGGCGATGCCCGTGAAGGGCTGGGAGGTGGTGCTGATCGTGTATTGCGCGGTCGCGGCGCTGCTGCCGATGTGGCTGCTGCTTCAGCCGCGCGGCTATCTGGGCGGGTGGTTTCTTTACATCACGCTCGCGATCGGCGTGTTTGGCGCGCTCTTCGGCAATTACGATATCCAGTATCCCGCGTTCAACCTGGACGGCTGGCGCGGGCTCGAAACCGGCAAGCTGATTTTCCCCGCGCTCTTCATCACTATCGCGTGCGGGGCGTGCTCGGGTTTCCACGGCATCGTCAGCTCGGGGACGACCTCGAAGCAGATTCGCGTCGAAAGCGACACGATCCGCGTCGGCCTCGGTTCGATGCTGCTCGAAGGTCTGGTCGCCGTGCTCGCCCTCGTCACGGTCATGATCCTCGCCAAGGGCGACCCGATGCTCAAGAGCGATCCCAACGTGATCTACGCGAACGGCCTCGCGAAATACATGGGCATCCTCGGCATCGACTTCAAGCTCGCGCTCACCTTCGCGCTCATGGCCTTCGCCACCTTCGTGTACGACACGCTCGACGTGTGCACGCGCCTGTCGCGCTACGTGGTGCAGGAACTCTTCGGTTGGAAGTCGCGCACGGGCGCGCTCGTCAGCACCGTCGTCACGCTGCTGCCGCCCCTCGCGTTCCTGATGCTCACGAAGGAGAAAGCATACATCAAGGCGTGGCCGCTCTTCGGTACGAGCAACCAGCTCATGGCGTCGCTGACGCTGCTCGCGGTCACGATCTGGCTCGTGAAATCCGGGCGCAAGGCGATCTACGCGGCGATCCCCATGGTCTTCATGATGGCGGTGACGCTCACGTCGCTCGTCCTGCAAATCAAACCGATCCTCGCGAAATTCCCGGAACTCGTCGGCGGCAAGGTCGGCGCGGACGAGGTCATCGTCGGCACCGCCGCCATCGTGCTGTTCGTCCTCACGATCTGGCTGCTCTACGAGGCGTTCATGTCCGTCGTATTGCGCCGGAGGCGGGAGGCGTAGCGGTTTCGATTCGACGAATTCCGTTCACACGGACATTCGCATCCATGTTATATTCGAACGAGTTGCATTCATCGGAGCACGCGGACATGGGCTCCTTCCGCCGAGTCGTATTGGTTTGGGCTCTCATCAGCGCGTTGATCTGTTTGTCCGCCTGCGCGGGCGGCGATGTTGACGATTCCGGCAACGACGACGATTCGCGGGATGATGACCTGTCGGACGACGACGCGGACGATGACGACCTCGCCGATGACGACGCATCCGACGACGATATCGCCGACGACGACACGGCCGATGACGACACGTCCGACGATGACACGGCGGATGACGACACCGGCGACGACGACAGCCTCGAAAATCTGTTCGTCGAGCGCGTCGCGGGTGGATGCCCGGGATGCACGGACCCCGATATCGCCGTGCGTCCCGATGGCTCGGTCGTCGTGCTCGCGTCGCGCGGGCGCGAACTGGTGGCGTACGAATCCTTCGGCGGGGCGTTCCAGACAAACGTCATCCTGCGCGATGCCGGATACGAACCGAAGGTCGTCACGGATCCGGACGGCGCGCTGCACATTCTCTGGTTTCATGCGCACGAGCGTCGCATGTACTACTCCACCAATGCGGACGGAACCTGGCTGAGCGAACCCATCGACGAATCGCCGGACGAGGCTGTGGATTACAACTTCGATCTCACGCGCGCGGCCGACGGCAGCCTGCACGCGGCGTATCTTCGGCACGACGACGACTCGATCACGTCTACGCTCTATTACGCGAAACGCGAAGACGGGACATGGAGCGTTGAACGCGTTCGCGATTACGCGGTGGAGTACGTGCATTCGGTCGCCATCGCGGCCAACGCACAGGGCGAGGCGGCGATCGCCGCGGTGGACGGGCTCGAATGGCAGCAGCAGAATCTTTCCGTCTATCGGAAGCCCGGGCTGTTCTGGTCGCGCGATATCGCGATCACGAGCTGGGATGTGTTGCGCGGAGTGGTGGGCATCGCGTTCGACTCCACGGGGTTGATCCATCTGGCGAGCGCCATTCAGGGCTCGCCGATCTACGGTGTCGTCCACGTGTATGAAGAGGGCGGGTCCTGGACGGTCGAGGGCGTCGGCGCGGGCAACATGTCCATTCCCGTGGCCATGTGGCTCGACGCCAACGATCGCCCACGCATCGTGTTCACGACCGCGGATTTGCTCGGCTTCGCGGCGTGGGACGGCGCGACGTGGCAGGTCGAGACGCGGGGACGTCCCTACTGGACCTCGGGCGCCGCTCCCGCGCCGGACGGCTCGGTGCACATCGTCCTCTCGAACAACCTCGAGCGCCTCGCGCACGCGCGTTGGGACGGCGTGACGTGGACCGAAACGGTGCTCGACGAGGCGGGCAAGGTCATGCCCGACACCTCCATCGCCCTCGACACGCACAGCGCGGCCTTCATCTTCTTCCGCGAGCGCGACCCGATGCGGCCGAGCGTGGCGAATAACCGCGCGGGGTGGTGGATCGTCGAGCCCTTCGATGCGGGGGATTTCCCTTACGACGTGCAACTCGGCGAATCCATCGCCGCCGACGGCGACGACATCCACGTGCTCTACCTCGATCCGGTGCCGTATCCGCAGGTGCTGCGTTACGCGAAACTCGACGACGTGGGCTGGAGCTTCGAGACGGTGACGCCTTACGAGCCGTGGCTTGCGTGGCTCGACCTGGCCGTCGATTCGAATGGCGACCCGCACGCGTGCGTGAACGACCGCGACGCCATCGCCATGTTCCACATGTGGAGGACGGGCGGCGCGTGGAACGCGGAATCGGTGGATACGCTCGGGCGCGATCGCTGGGAATGCCACATCGCGCTGGACGCGGCGGACGCGGTGCACATGACGTACGGCTTCGACGCGGCGCCGCCCACGTGGTTCGTGTCGCTGCCGTTGCTGTTTTACGCCAACAACCTGGCGACCGACTGGGATTTCATGTGGATCGGCGCGGGGTGGTACGGCATGCCGCACGACTTCGCGCTCGACTCGCAGGGCTATGCCCACGTGGTGATGCGCAACCGGCTTGGCGTCGGCTACGCGACGAACGCGTCAGGGGCGTGGCGATACGAGCCGCTGCTGGAGGGCGACGTCGTCGCGATCGCCGCAACCGTCGATCCCATGGGTGCGACGCACGCGGCCGTCTCGTACTACGTGTACGAACCGGAGTACCGGCGCCGCATCGACTACATGAACAACTCGACCGGCGAGTGGCGTCGCTGGGAGGTGGACGGCGACGACCCGTCACCCAGCCCCGGCGAGGGGCTCGACATCGCCCTCGATGATTCGGGACGCATCCACCTGTCCTACACGGGCCACTTCGCGCTGTATCACGCGGTGTTTCCCGTGCCGTGAGGCGAGCGCGATCTACTGCACCGTCGGCCGTCCCGGGGCGCGTTTGGCGGGGGGCGGCATTTTGTCGGAGTGGTGCGATCTTGCACAAAACTAAACTCTGAGTTAATGTTTGTGCGCGATGCCGAATCGATCTGCACAGACACCCCGACCCGCTTGGAGCGCGCTATACGAAACGGCGGCGGCGCAGTCGGGCCTCTTCACCGCGGCGCAGGCCGGAACCGCGGGGTACTCGCCTCAACTGATCGCGAAGCACGTCGCCGCCGGGCGATTCGTCCGCGTGCGCCGGGCGATCTACCGGTTCGTCCACTTTCCGCCCGGCGAAAACGAAGACCTCGTGGCGATCTGGCTTTGGTCCGAGTGCACGGGCGCGTTCTCGCACGAAACCGCGCTCTTTCTGCACAACCTGTCGGACGCGATGCCGTCGCGCGCCCACCTCACGCTCCCGACGGCGTGGTCACATCGACGCCTCCGGGTGCCGACGGGACTCTTGGTGCACCACGCCGATTTGACGAAGTCGGATCTTGCCTGGGTCGGCCCCGTTCCCGTGACGAGCGCCCGGCGCACCGTCAACGACTGCGCGGTCGCACGTGTCGCGCCGGACATCGTCCGTGACGCGTTCGAGCAGGGCGCGAATCGCGGACTATTTCGGCGCGATACGCTTCCCGACGTGATCGACTACCTGAAGCGGTTCTATTCGGTCTCGCGCAGTCGCTCGGGACCGCGCTTCGGGTCGTCCGCTTCGAGTCGAAAAGGGGCGAGGTCGGCGTCAACGCGCATGATCCTCCGGCGTCCGAGATGAACGTGAGAACTTACAGGACGCCGGAAGCCTTCAAGATGGCGTTGGAGCAGAAGCTTCGGTCGCGATCGTCGAGTGGCGGCGATTTCGCGCGCCGTCGCCAACTCCTCGTCTTTGATCGATTCCTCGCGCGCGTAGTCGCAACGATGGGTGACCGCGTCATTCTCAAGGGCGGACTCGTGATCGAACTCCGGATCGAACGGGCCCGTACCACGAAGGACATCGACCTGAGCGTGATGGGCGATCCGGGCGAGATTCTCGAACAACTCCGGGAAGCCGGACGGCTGGACCTCGGCGACTTCATGACATTCGAAATCTCGCCGGACGCCGGGCATCCCGTCATCCAGAACGAAGGGATGCGCTATGACGGGCTGCGTTACCGAAGCGAAACGCGCCTTGCCGGAAAGATCTACGGCCAACCCTTTGGAGTCGACGTCGCGTTCGGCGACCCGATCTTCGGCGAACCCGACGTCGTCCTGACGGAAGATGTGCTGAATTTTGCGGGCGTCGCCCCGCCCGCCGTGCGTCTTTATCCCGTCGAAACGCAGATCGCCGAAAAACTGCACGCGCTGACCATGCCGAGAGATCTCGAAAATTCGCGCGTGAAGGATCTTCCCGACATCGCTTTGCTCGCTTTGGTGCGGGAGATTGACGAAACCGTTCTGCGCAAAGCGCTGGAATTGACCTTCGGGTATCGCGCCACGCACACGATCCCGACCTCCGTTCCCGAGCCGCCCGATTCGTGGGGCACCATCTACGCGCGCATGGCGATAGAGGACCAACTCCCTTGGGCTTCCTTCTTCGATCTCGTCTCCGCGGTCGGGCGCTTCATGGATCCGATTCTCTCCGTGAAACTGCGGCGGCGATGGGATCCCATCCGCTGGGAGTGGTCCGCGAACTGACGAACGCGCGCCCTCACTGCACCGTCGGCCTTCCCGGGGCGCGTTTCGCGGGGCGGATCGGCTTCGGTTTCCCTGCGGATTTCTTCGCACCGGAACGGCCCGAGCCCGCTCCCGTCGCGCGCTTTTTCGGCGGGCGTTCGAGCGCGAGGGCGAGCGCCTCGTCCACGGACGTCACGAGGTGGATTTTCACGGTCTTTTTCACCTCGGGCGGCAGTTCCACCAGATCCTTCTGATTGTCCTTGGGCACGATCACGTCGCGGATTCCGGCCCGATGCGCCGCGAGGATTTTTTCGCGCAGGCCACCGATCGGCATGACGCGCCCGCGCAGCGTGATCTCGCCGGTCATCGCGACGCCCGCGCGCGACGGCACGCCCGACAGCGTGGAGACGAGCGCGGTGACCATGGCGACGCCGGCGGACGGTCCGTCCTTGGGCGTCGCTCCCGCGGGCACGTGCAGGTGGATGTCATTCTTCGCGAAGAAGTCGTCGCGGATCGCGAAGTCGGCCGCGCGGCGCCGCGCGTAGGTCATCGCGGCCTGCGCCGATTCGCGCATCACCTCTCCCAGGTGGCCGGTGAGCGTGAGCGCGCCTTTGCCGGGCACGGCTTGCGCCTCGATGTGCAGGATCTCGCCGCCGACGCTCGTCCACGCGAGCCCCGTGGCGAGGCCGACGCGAAGGCCGGGCGCTTCGTCTTCCTCGTATTGATATTCGGCGGGTCCGAGTAATTTTTCGACCTGCGCGGGCGTGATCTTCACCGACTTCGCCTTGCCCTCGCCGATCTGCCGCGCGACCTTGCGAAACACCGATCCGATGGCGCGCTCGAGATTCCGCACGCCCGCCTCGCGGGTGTAGTTTTCGATGAGCGCGGTCAGCGCCGGCGTGCCGATCTCGATGTGTTTGGGCCTCAGACCGCACGCATCGACCTGGCGCGGCACGAGGTAGCGTTCGGCGATGGCGGTTTTTTCGAGCGACGTGTACCCCGGGATGCGGATGATTTCCATGCGGTCGTGCAGCGGTCGCGGGATCGGGTCCTCGGTATTCGCCGTGCAGATGAACAGCACGCGCGACAGGTCGAAGGGCACGCCGAGATAGTGATCGGTGAAGGAGTTGTTCTGCTCCGGGTCCAGCACTTCGAGCAGCGCCGACGACGGGTCGCCGCGAAAATCCGAGCCCAGCTTGTCGATCTCGTCGAGCATGAAGACCGGGTTGTTCGCGCCCGCCTGCTTGAGCCCCTGGATGATCTTGCCCGGCAGCGCTCCCACATATGTGCGCCGATGGCCGCGGATCTCGGCCTCGTCGCGCACCCCGCCCAGCGAATGCCGCACGAAGGGCCGACCCATCGCCCTCGCGATCGAGCGACCCAGCGAGGTCTTGCCCACGCCCGGAGGGCCGACGAAGCACAGGATCGAGCCGCGCACCGTGCCCTTGAGCCGCGCCACGGCGAGGAATTCCAGAATGCGGTCCTTCACCTTTTCGAGGCCGTAGTGGTCTTCGTCCAGGATCTTCGCCGCCGCGCGCAGTTCCAGCGAATCCTTGACGCGCTTGCTCCACGGCAGATCGACGATCCAGTCGAGGTAGGTGCGGATCACGCCGGCTTCGGCTGAGTCGCCGTGCATGTGGCCGAGGCGTTTAAGCTGCTTTTCGGCCTCTTCCTTCACCGGCTTGGGCAGCTTCATCTTCGTGAGCTTTTCGCGAAGCTGGTCGAGTTCGACCTCGCGGTCGTCCAGATCGCCCAGCTCCTTGCGGATCGCCTTGAGCTGTTCGCGCAGGTAATACTCGCGCTGGCTCTTGTGGATGCCCTCGCGCGCCATGTTTTCGATGCGCGCCTGCGCGTCGAGCAGCGCCAGTTCGCGTTCCAGATGTCGACGCACGAGCTTGAGCCGCTCGTCGGGGTCATCGGTTTCGAGAATCTCCTGCGCCTGCGGAATCTTGAGATTCAGGTTGCTCGCGGCCACGTCGGCCAGGCGCCCCGGATCGCTGATCGACTCGACGAGGTCCACCACCTCCATCGGGATCGACTTGCCCATCGACGCGACTTTTTGCAGGCCCTCGGTCACCGTGCGCATCGTCGCTTCGCGCTCGATGCTTTCGTCTTCGGGCTGCGTCTCGGGGATGGGCACGATGTGGGCCTTCAGGAACGGCCGCGTCTGCGTGAAATCGTCGAGCCGGATTTTGGAAACGCCCTGTACGAGGATCTTGATGCGCTCTTCGGAGAGCTTGACCATGCGCATGATCGTGGCCGCCGTGCCGACTCGATACAGGTCGTCAGGCATCGGGTCCTCGGTCTCGATCTCGCGCTGCGTGACGACGGCGATCATGCGGTCGCCCGCGAGCGCGGCGTCGATCGCCGCCGACGAAATGTCGCGCCCGACGACCAGCGGGATGATCATGTATGGAAACACCACCACGTCGCGCAGGGCGAGCACGGGAAGTTCGGAAGGCACCTGGATCGTTTCGGGCATCGCGTCTTGCATGGCGTCCTACTTGGTCGAAAATTCACGACTCTCGGTTGAAAAACACTTCATTCATTCACCGTGAAATTCAGCGGCCTACGCTCGCCGCGGCGCTCCGGCACACGGGGGGCGCGCACGGTCATGATGCCGTCGGCGAAGTGCGCGTCCACCTGCGACATGTCCACCGGCGCGGGAAGCTCCACGGATTTCCGGAAATGCCCCGCGGGCCGCTCGGCGATGAGGAATCGTCCGCCGCCCTCGGGCGCGAACGACGCGCGCGTGCCGGACAGCTCCAGAAAACAGCGATGCCCCGACAGCCGCAGGCTGTCAGGCGCCGCGCCGGGGACCTCGAAACGCACCAACACCTCGGTCTCGCCCATCCAGATGTCCGTGGGCACGTCGGTGGGGCGCGGCTCGATGCGTTCGAGCAGGCGCAAAAGGCGCGTCAGCTCCTCGCGGATCATGGCGAGGCTGGGATCGGATCGGGTCATTCGGCGAGTCGCCCCCGCAGTCGTATCGGCGCGCGCGCTCCGAAGGTTGAACACGCCGCGCAGCGAACCGACCACGGTATAGCCTTTTTCGCGACCGGACGGCAACGCGGCGCGTCGGCGATTCATCGAGGAGAGGTGATGACAATCACCCGAAAAAGCTGACCGCTCCGTTCGCCAGGAGAGCGCGGCATGCATCGACCACGGCCCGGTCGAACAGATGGGAATTTCGCTCGCCGACTTCCTCGAGCGCCGCCCGCAGGCCGAGCGCTTCGCGATACGGTCGACGCAGTGTCATGGTTTCCACAACATCCGCCACCGCGATGATGCGCGCTCCCAGCAGAATGTCCTCGCCGGCAAGTCCTCGCGGGTAGCCCGATCCATCCATTCGCTCGTGGTGCTGATGGACCATTTCGGCAATCGGCCAGGGGAATCGGATCGGCTTCAGGATTTCGTACCCCGTCAGCGGGTGCTGCCGGATCAGCAACCGCTCCTCGGAGGACAATTCGCCGGGTTTGACGAGAATCTCGGCCGGAATGGAAATTTTGCCGATGTCGTGTATGACGCCGGCCAGGTAGATGGCCTCCACCTCCTCCTTGGGAAGGCCCAGACGCTCGGCGATCGCCCGGGCGAGCTTGGCGACGCGGATCTGGTGGCCGGAGGTATAGGGATCGCGCTTTTCGACGGTCAAGGACATGGCCGAAATGGCGCCGACCAACGCGGCGTTGAGTTCGGCGGCCCGCTCCGCCAGTGCGGTCTCCGCGTTTCGGTGTTCGGTGATGTCGGTGAATGTCGTGTAGACGCGATACGGCGCGGACTCGCCGGGCCGAAAGTCGGGAATCGCATCGACCAGAACCCAGCGATGCCGGTTTTCGGAGGGATGGAATACACCCATGAGGGTTCCGAGCACCGGTTGTTTCGAGCGTAGCGCCGCGATCGCCGGATGCTCGTCTCCGGGAAATTCCGTTCCATCCTCGCGCAGGTATTGCCAACGGGGATCCCCGGGAATGTGAGTCCGCATTTCGTCCAGCGAAAGGCCGAGGATCCTTTCGGCGGCGGGGTTCGCGGCGATGACGTCCCCGTCCACCGACCGATAGATCACACCCTGAGCCATCGACTCGAACAAATGACGATATTGTTCTTCGCTCTGCCGGAGTTGCTCGTTGGCCCACCACAAATGGCGTGTGCGTTTTTCGACCTGCCGGCGCAACAGCCCGATCATCGCGCCCGCCACGGTGAGCAGACCGAGGATGATTCCGATGATCCATGCAATGTAAGGCGGCAGGAATCGTTCGGGCGGTCGTTCCATCCAGCGGGCCAGCTCCGTGTAGTACGGCGAATTGGGCTCGTTCCGCCATGTTTCCAGATGGCGATCGACGACACCGAGCAGTTCGGCGTTGCGCCCCTGTGCCGACGCGAAATACAGCTCGGTCATCTGAAAGACGATCGGCGTCTTGATGAGACCGTATTCGCGACAGAAGTAATCGCCGAAGAAATGGTTGGCGATCGCCAGATCGACCTTGCCGTCGCGCGCGAGCGCAAACGCCTCCTCGAGCGACGCGGTGGGAACGATGATGGTGTCGATGTCGAAACCGCGCATCATCTGCTCGAACTCGGCCTGCTGGATGGAGCCGCCCATGACGGCGACGCGCAGTCCACCGATCTCGGAAAGAGCGACGATCGGATGATGCGCATTGGCGTACAGCCGGGACCAACTTTCGACGACCGGCACGCGGTGAAAGTCAAATTTTTCGTCGCGTTCGGGCGAATACGCGACGTCCGGCATCAGGTCGATCCGTCCTTCGCCGAGGGCCAGCAGGCACTCCGACCACGCGCACGGAACGTACTCCGGCTTCCATCCTTCTTGCCGCGCGATTTCGGCGAACAGCTCCACGAACAGACCGGAGGGATGGCCTTCCTCGTTCGTGAACACCTTGGGTTGGTTTTCGTAGACGCCGAAACGGACGATTCGATCCCGAGACGGGGCATCAGCGACGGCGAGCTCTGTCGAGCCCGCGCCCAACGCGATCACCACGAGGAGGAACAGGGTGAATCGGGAAAGCCGTCCGCCGGTGCGAATCGTCGTGATCGATTTGCTTTTTTGCGCGCGCCGGGCCATTTGGACCCGCCCCATATGTCGGAATTGTCACTGGAGTTCATTGGATAACACATTTCGGCAGGCGAGTGAAAACTTATTTTGCCGCTCGTCGAGCGCCCGCACGGCATCGCGGGGGATCAGACCTCGGTCACAGCGGGGGCTCCACGATCGTCACGCACAGGTTTTCGAGTTTGTCCGAGAGGTTGCCGTCCGCGTCGGTCGCTTCCCGGTCCGTGCAGTATTCGCCGATTTCCCATGTCGAAAGGTCGACGAGAAGTGAGACGGAAACGGGTTCTCCGCGGTCCGGGGCGCTCGGCGCGCCGCCTTCCACGTCGTCCCAATAAAGCGGGTCGTCGACGAACGGTTTGGTGGTGCCGTCCCACATCAGAATGATCCCACCGCCGGGAGGTTGTCCATGACGTCGCACACCTTCCAAGTGAGGGCCCCGGAATCTCCCGGCTCGACGGCCTCGGGGACCCACTCGCCCGAGTGAATCGTCGGCGCGGCATTGTCGTCGTCGATTTCGCCAATGTCATCGTCGTCGTCCGAATCGTCGTCATCGTCGTCGACCGTGCCGGTATCGTCGAAGTCGAATGGCGTCGCGCCGTCGTCATCGTCGTCGTTGGTGTCGTCGTTTCCGCAGGAGATCGCAAGGACGGCGTTCGTCATCAGGAAGATCGCCACGCATACCGCATAAGAGCGTTTCATGGTTGTCTCCGTCGCCGTCCTCAATACGGCTATCAGGCTCGGTGCTGATTCGCAGAACGACGAATCGCCATCAATCGGTTTTTCGGGGCTTGGGTTTTCGACCCCGACGCGGCCTCGTCGGCGGATCGCTTTTCAGAATTCGATGCCGCGGGCGGCGGGGCGAACACTCGAAACATCCGGAGCCTGCGGATCTGTTGTGAATCCTGGCTCTCCACGAGTGCCCTTCCTTGCAGATCCACCAGACTTTTTTCATCGAGTGCGGCGTGACGTCGAACGGCGTCAGTTCCCCATTCTTTGCGGGATGCCATTGACGGGCCAGCCTGCGGTCGAGCAGGGCCAGGTTATACTCGGCGCTCGCCACCCGATGCGTGCAATACGGGCACCCGGTTCCTTTCGTCCGGCTCTGGACGCTGGCCTCCCATTCGTGGCCGTTGTCGCACACCCAAACAACCTTGTACGCGTCGACCGCGGTCATCACCTGATCGGGAGTGAGATCGCCGTTTTTCGTCGGATGCCACTGGCTCGCGATATCCGGGAACATCACGGCCAGATTGTTGAAGGGAGTCACCCGTTTTCCCGCACAGTAGGGACAGCCATGACCAAGCGTACGGTATTTGATCGCGGTCTCCCACTCGTGTTCCCCGCACGTCCACCAGACCTTTTTATCGCTGCGCGGGGCGAAGTCTTCGGGCGTCCAGGATCCGTTTCGCGTAGGGTGCCACTGCCGGGCGATTTCGGGGTAGTGGGAGGCCAGGCTGTTCGACGCATCGATCCGTTTCCCGACGCAAAACGGGCAACCCGCTCCGTTGGTGCGACGGATGACGGGAGCCTGCCACTCATGGCCCTTGTCGCAGACCCACCAAACCCGGACATTCGACTTGGGCCGTAACATCATGGGCGTCAAATCCCCGTTTTTCGTGGGATGCCATTGCCGGACCAGTTCGGGTTGGTCCGTCGCCAGATTGTGCTCGGCGTCGGCTTTCTTGCCCACGCAATACGGGCATCCGGGGCTGGATGTCCGGTGATTGATCATCGCCAGCCATTCGTGTCCTTTTTCGCATTTCCACCAGACCCGCTTGTTGCTGGCCGTCGTGACGCGATCCGGTGTCAGATCGCCGTTGCGTGTCGGATGCCACTGCGTCGCCAGATTCGGGTGCGACTGCGAAAGCCGTCCGAGCCGTCGATGAACGCTTCGGGCGCAAACGGGGCAGCCGCGCCCGCCCGCCCGGCCGCCGATGTCGGCCTCCCACTCATGCCCGCACGCGCCGCATCTCCACCACGCTTTCCGGTTGCTTCTCGGCGTCACGTCCGACGGGCGCAGTTCGCCGTTGCGTGTCGGGTGCCACTGGGCGGCGAGCCGGGGATATGCCGAGGCCAGATTGTGCGCGGCGGTGGCCCGACGCCCGGAGCAGAAAGGACACCCCCTCCCGAGCGATCGGCTCGCAACTCTGGTTTTCCATTCATGTCCGCGTTCGCAGCGCCACCAAACATACTCCGAGCTGAACTCGGAAACGGCATCGGGCGTCAGATCGGCGTTTTTCGTCGGGTGCCATTGGCGCGCGATTTCGGGATGACGGGAGAGCAGGGAGCGCTCCTCCCGGTCTAGCTGCTGGCAGTACGGGCAAGCGGCGTTGTCCAGTGTGCGGCGAATGACGGTCCTCTCCCAGTCGTGCCCGCACTCGCATTGCCACCACACAGTCTTCCCGCTGGTCGGAGTCACGCGGTCGGGCGTGAGATCGGCGTTTTTCGTCGGATGCCACTGCGCGGCGATCTCGGGGAATTTTCGGGCGAGATTGACCTCGAGCGTCGCCATCCTTCCCGAGCAGTAGGGACACCCCGCGCCCATGGCCCGATTGCCGATCGTCGACGGCCACTCGTGCCCGCTTTCACATCGCCACCAGACCTTCCGCGAACTGCGAGGAAGAAAATTCTCGGGGGTCAGGTCTGCGTTCTTGGTCGGATGCCATTCGCGTGCCAGGTCCGGATTCTTCACCGCGAGATTGTTCTGTGCCGTCGGCAATCGGCCGGCACAATACGGACAACGGGAGCCCCGGACTCGGTTGCCGACCGTTGCGATCCATTCGTGCCCATCCTCGCAGAGCCACCAAACCTTCTGCCGGCTGCACGGGGTGACATGGTAAGGTGTGAGATCCAGATTCTTCTCCGGATGCCACTGGGCCACCAGAAGCGGATAGAGTCGGAAGAACGACGATTTCGCGGTCCGGATCGGCTTTTCCATCTCAAAATCAATGTGCCACGACCGCACCGGTCGGGCAACGCCTTCGCGCCTTTCGCGCAGATGAAGAAACCGACAGTTCCTTCCCGTGCGGTTTTTCGCTACCGTTTTCGTCTCACCGGGAGGCGGCCATGGTAACGAACGGGCAGCTTTGCCAGTCGTGCGGCGCTTCGATCGGCTCGTCGGACGAGATCTGCCCGGCGTGCGGCGCGAAGACCGCCGTCGCGGTGCGTCGCGAGGAGGCCGAACGCGAGCTCGCCGCGCGGCTCGAGTCGGTCCCCGAACATCTTTCCCTGAAAATCCGCGAACTGCGCGCGCGCCACGAGGACAATCCCCAATCGGTGGCGACGTGCATTCAGCTTTCCGGCTCCTTCAACGACGCGGAGATGAAGGACGAGGCGATCCGCTGGATGGAGCGCGCGATCGCACTCGACCCGACGAACAAGTTTCTCGACCAGAAACTCCGCACGCTCATCGGCGGCGTCGATCTCGTGGGTGAAACGCGGGAGGTGGCGCGCGAGGTGGAGCGCGCCTCGGCCTCGACGAAAAGAGCCGTTCGGATCGTGGGCATCGCCGTTGCCGCCGTCGTTGTCGTCGTGATCGGCGTCATCGCTTACCGGGCGGCGTTTCCCTCGATCTACAAAGTCGCGGGCTTCGACAAGGAGGACGCGCTCTCGCCGAAATTTGCGCCCGACGGACGCGCGATCGCCTACGTGCGCGCGCCCAAATTCACCGTCTTCGGCATCGTGGACGCCATGGCCGGGCAGGACACCGGCGAAACGGTGCTGGAGGTCGTCGCCCCCGGAGAGTCGCCGCGCCGGATCGCGTCGTCGAACGACGGCGTGTTCCTCGATTACGAATGGGTGCCGGACACGGACGAGCTGTCGTACGTCGCCTATGACCGCGAGACGACGCGGCCGATTTTGCGTCGCGTCAAGCCGGACGGCGAGGGCGCGGCGATTGCGAACACCACCGACTTCGCGTGGTCGCCCGACGGGCGGCGCGTCGCGTATGTCGCGCACTACGACTGGGACGGCCCCGGCGCAATCCACCCCGGCCAGCAGGCGGGCGCGCTTTACGTGGCCGATTCCGATGGCACGTCGCCCAGGCAAATCGTCGATCTGCGTTGCTCGCATCCGTCGTGGTCGCGCGACAGGCGCATGATCGCGTTCCATGCCGAGCCGCGCTGGGACGCCGCCGCGGCGCACGCGATGGTGGGCGGCGATCGGGATGGCGTATGGGATCTCTACGTCGGCGACATCTACGTGCACCATCTCGATTCGGGCGAGACGCGGCGGCTGACGACCGGCGGCAAGGCGCAGCGCGCGATCTTCACGCCCGATGCCAACCGCGTGGCATATCTGGCATACGCGGGCGACACCGAGAGCTTCGACAACGAACTGCGCGTCGCCGGCATCGACGGCACGGACGACCGCGTGCTCCTGTCGAAGGGCGCGGAGTACGAGGGCTTCCGCTCCTTCGCGTTTCATCCCGGCGGCGAGTGGCTGGTGTTCGAGGGCGTCTTCGTGAATCCGAACAAACCCCGCGCCGCGTCCGCCCAGTCGCCGCTCGGCCTGATCGGCGGTCAGACGAACTACGTCTCCGATCTGTTCGCGGTGCGTCTCGATGGCGCCGGTCTGCACCGGCTGCCCAAACGCAAGTTCGAGTACCGTCGCGGGCCGAGCTTTTCTTCCGACGGCAAGCAGCTCGCGTTCGAGGTGGAGTTTCTGGAGATGCGCCGCGAGGCGTGGGCGATGAAATGGGAGGATTGACGCGCGACGCGCGGCGGGAGGCGGCGTGTTTCTGATCGTTCCCGTGGGGCACGACGAGGCGAGGGTGCGTCGCCTGCCCGTGGCGACGATCGCGATTGTGGTCGTCAACGTGCTCGTCTTCGCGCTGACGATCGGCGCGATCAACGCGCAGGAAGAGAAGATCGCCGCGACGCGCGAGGCCCTCGACGCGCTCAAGATGCGCGCGTTTCTGGAACTCGAAGGCGGCGGCGCGCGCGGCATGGGCGCGATGGCAAACGTCATCGTCGATGCCAAGGCGCGCAATCTGCACGACCTGGGCGAGAAGGTGCGCGCGCGCGTGGACGATTTTTGGACCGCGTTCACCGCGGGCGAAAAGGTGAGCGAGCATCACCCGCTCTTCGTCGAATACCGCGAGCTGTCCGAGACGCTCGCGCGCACGATGCGCGATTCCGTCGTCACGCGCTGGGGACTCGTGCCCGCGGATTTCTCCGTCGTGAACGCCCTCACCAGCACGTTCCTGCACGGCGGCTACCTGCACCTCATCGGCAACATGCTGCTGCTCGTGCTCGCCGGTGCGGTGCTCGAAGACGTGCTCGGCGTCGCGCTCTACCTCGGGCTCTATCTCGCGGCGGGTTTTGCCGGGGCGGGCGCGCACGCGCTGGCGGCCGCCGGGTCCATCGAGCCGTGCATCGGCGCGTCGGGCGCGGTGGCGGGGCTGATGGGCGCGTTCCTCGTTCGCTTCTTCCGCGCGAAGATCCGCTTCTGGTACTTCGTCCTCATCATTTTCCGACCGATTTGGGGCACCGTCTCGCTGCCGGCGTTCGTGGTCCTGCCGATCTGGTTCGCGACGCAGCTCGCGCAGGGCGCGGGGTTCGCGCTGGAGGCCGACAACATCGCCTACATGGCGCACGTCGGCGGGTTCGTGCTGGGCGTCGCCGTGGCGGGCGCGATGCGGCTGGTCGGCGTCGGCCGCGAGAGCGCGGGCGAAGAGGCCGATGCCGAGATCCGCGACATCCGCGAGAGCTCGATGAACACGAGCACGGAACATCTCGCGGCGCACCGCGCGCTCACCGAGGGGCGGTTCGAGGACGCCGTCGCGCTGCTCACGCTGCTGCTCGAGCAGCGGCCCGAAAGTGTGACGACGCGCCTGTCGCTCGTTCGCGCGCTGCTGGCCGCGGGGCGCGAACGCGAGGCGGGCGAGCACGCCCTCGCCCTGGCGACGCGACTCGGCGAAACCGGCAACCTGCCGCTGCTGCGCGAACTCGCCGATTCGCTCGCCCACGCGACGCACCTGGGCGAAACGGCGGCCCGCGTGGTGTATCAGGCGGCAAGGACGTTCGACGAACAAAAGGATTTCGTGGAGGCGCTGCGCCGCTACGACGACTTCGCCGCGCGCTTCGCCGATTCGCCGCTCGCGCCCAAGGCGCTCTATCGCACGATCACGCTGTCGCGGGAAAAGTTACAGGACCCGACCGGCGCGCGCGAACGCATCGTGCGGCTTCGCGAACGCTACGGCGATCATCCGCTGGCGAGGGAGTTCGCGGCGAGTCCGTGACGGCTCGACTCCCTCACTCCTCGATGGTGGTCGCCATCCTCACGTCCGTCTCGCCATTCGCACGCA